>JAGCXU010000128.1 GCA_017961145.1 Bacteroidaceae bacterium
AAAACTTTCACTTCAAAAAAACGTGATTATGCAATCTGAAAATAGGATCTTAGGCAACCAACTGGTTGTAATGTCGAGGGAAGACCTTGACGCTTTGGTAAACGAGGTGGCCCAAAACATCGTGGCAGCTCAAACAAAGAATGCACAGAATGATTATGAAGCATGGATGGATGTCCCAAAAGGTGAACGTTTCATCACTCGCGAAGAGGCGGCTCACATACTGCATGTGAACTTCACGACCCTCTGGCGATGGGATAAGCAAGGGCATCTCCATTCCAGAAAGATTGGTGGCCGTCGTGTGATGTACAAATACAGCGATGTCCTGGCATTGTTAAACGGTGAGATAAACGAGTCCAAAGATGAGTGAACAAGTCATGCCATTTGTGGGAGGACAGCCCGATGTCCTGTCCCTCGTCAATGCCGAGGTGGAGAAGGTGGAGCCTACTACCAAGGTTTCGCTTACTCCTCCAAATGAACAACCGCCATCCCTTGTGCTTCCAGAGTCATTACCGACTCCACCCAAAAAGCCGAGAGAGCTGCAGCACCTGAAAGCATCGACTTTCGCAGAACCAATAATACCTATTGATTGGCTGTCACAATCAGTTCGGGAATATATCCGAACTGTTGCAGAGTCATTCGGGTGCCCACAGGACTTTGTCGTTGCTATCTGTTTGACAACTGCTGGTATAGCTGCAGGTAAAAAAGTGTTGCTCACAACCAATCCCTATACCAACTACCCTTGTGACTTTATTTGCATGGTTGGTAAGCCAAGTCGTAATAAGACGGGGCCATTGAAGGAAATTACCAGGCCTCTTCGGGAATACGATAAAGCCAACTTTGCCAAGTATTCTGAGGCGAGGGCTGTATATGATAAAAGCAAACGGGAGGATAGGAATTTCGGTGGTGAGCAGCCGATATTCCACCAGCGTGTAGCTGGCGATAGTTCCCCAGAGTCTCGTAACGCATTGCTGGCACAAGGTGACATGATTATCATTGTTGCCGACGAACTGAAGTCTTTCGTTGATTCTTTCGGTAGATACTCCAAAGGTGGGTACGGCTCAGGAACAGAAGTGTCTCAGTTGCTGTCCACTTGGTCGAATGTCTGTTTCACCATCAACCGAAAGTCGGAAGATACCAAACTGGTTGATGACCCTGCCATGAGCATTATAGGTGGTATTCAACCTGGACCACTCGGCAAGACCTTTGGAACAGATGCTTTGATGGACTCTGGATTTACCCAGCGTTTCCTTTTCGTCTATCCTGATAAAGCAGAGTTTATCAAGAGATTAGACCGTAAACGGATGACACCAGAAATGCGTGATAGTTGGAGCAACATCATTGGCAGACTGTTTGGAATGGAGCCCTTGACGCTCCAGCTTTCCCATGAGGCAGAACGGCTTTACTTTGATTATGCCGATGCCAACGACATGAAGGCTGATGCGGAAGAGGATGACTACATCGGTGGTGTGAGGCAGAAGATGAACATTCATGTGCTGCGTCTGGCAATCATGACTCATCTGCTGTCCGATCATTGGAACGAGCCTGTGATTACGGGTGAAGGAATGGAATATGCCATCCGCCTTGCCGATTACTTTACCCAGATTCATGTTGAACGTATCTATCCGTTATTAAGGGATTCCACAGGAGGTTCACGACCGATGACTAACGGTGACTTGATTCGGGCTGTCAATCGGCAGTTCAAAATCAAGTCACAGAACGCCCTTGCTGAAGCTCTTGGCGTTTCTCAACAATATATCAATAAAATACTAAAAGGACAATGAAGGTTGTAGTTGTAGATACAAGGAAACCGCTGTGTATAAAGGTCAAAAGCCTACAACAGCCCTACAACCAAGGTTCCCGTTTCTCCATCATGGACTCACATCCACATGGTTGTACCCAAGTTGTAATGCAGAAGCCTTACAGGACAAGGCTTTCGGCTCAATTACAACTACAACAATAAACCCAATAAATCATACAACGATGAAAAGTTTATTTGATACGAAGATTGGCTATTACAGCAACGTGGAAGACAACGTCGGCACGGAAATCTCCTTGCACGACTTCCTCTTCTGCGACAAGTACAAGGAACAGATTGAGTATATCCGTTCCATATCAGATGAAGATGTGCAAAAGCGCATGAAATTGCAACTGCCCATGGCAACCATCTCAGGCACATTTGCCCCTACATGTAAGGCGGAAAACCTCGTGGCCCACTCGACCCTTCTCTGTATCGACATCGACAAGAAAGACAATATAGATGTTGACTGGTTCGATGACCTGAAGTATGAGTGGCGTAACATCCCCCAGATACTCTATGCAGGTCACAGTATCCGTGGGAAAGGCTGGTTTGCCATCTTCCGCATTGCCTATCCTGATAAGCACGAGGCTCAGTTCGAAGCGCTGAAACGTGACTTCGCCAACAGTGGACTAATCATTGACAAAGCTTGCAAGAACGTGAACAGGATGCGTTTCATCTCCTACGACCCTGAGCCGTATGTGAATGAGGATGCTACATTATATAGTAAGGTATGGGTGGAGCCAAAGCCGACAACCCATGTCTCCTATAGCGGTGGCGAAGATATGGAACAGGTCGAGAAATGCTGCCGACTAATCACTGCCGGTGGCATTGACATTACCGCCACCTACGACGACTGGTTCCGCGTGGGGGCTGCACTTGCATCGCTTGGAGAACGTGGGCGTAACTTGTTCCATAAAGTCAGTTCACAGAACGAGAAGTACAAAGCCGCAGAGACGGACAAGAAGTTCGACAACCTTTTGCGCAATGTCAGCAGCATCAACATCGGTACA
>JAGCXU010000129.1 GCA_017961145.1 Bacteroidaceae bacterium
CGATCCGAACGGAAAAGAGCCCGATGCAGGCGTCTATCTGCGTGGCGCGCCACAAGTTCAGATTTGGGATATCCGTCGCACCAACGTTGGCGCTCAGGTAGGTTCTGGCGGTCTCTACAACAATCAGAAGAACCCCAGCAAGCCTACAAGCGTGGAGGACAACAAGCTGGGCGAATGGAACACCTTCCGCATCATTATGAAAGGCGACAAAGTGACCGTCTGGCTGAATGGCGTGAAAGTGGTCGACAATGTCGTCCTCGAGAACTATTGGGACCGCAAACTGCCCATCTTCCCCAAAGACCAGATTGAGATGCAGGCCCACGGTTGCCGTTGCTACTTCAGGAATATCTACGTGAAATCCATTGAAGATTGAACATTGAACATTGAACATTTTTCCTCCCCCTTTAAGGGGGAGTTAAAGGGGGTCCGCATAGTCTTCATGGGTACGCCCGACTTTGCAGTCCAAAGCCTTAGCCGACTGGTTGAGGAGGGCTGCAATGTGGTCGGTGTCGTCACTATGCCGGACAAAGCAATCGGCAGGCATCACGATGTCTTGCAAAGCAGTCCTGTCAAGAAGTTTGCCCTCGAGAAAGGCATTCCCGTCCTGCAACCCGAAAAGCTGCGCGACGAGGCTTTCCTTGCCGAGCTCAAGGCCTTGAAGCCCGACTTGCAGATAGTCGTGGCCTTCCGAATGTTACCCGAAGTGGTTTGGAGTTTGCCTCCTCTTGGTACCTTCAATCTTCATGCTGCCCTCCTTCCCCAATATCGCGGTGCAGCCCCCATCAATTGGGCGATTATCAATGGCGACAAAGAGACGGGCATCACGACTTTCTTCCTCGACGAACAGATTGATACGGGTCGCATCATCTTGCAGGAACGAACCCCAATCAGCGAGGACGATTGTGCAGAAGACGTGCACGACAAACTCATGATGCAAGGTGCAGAACTGGTTCTGAAGACGGTCCGACTCATCGAAAACGGTCAGGCAAAAGCCGTCGACCAAAGCCAGTTCATGACGGACGAGCCGCTTCGACCCGCTCCGAAAATCTTCAAAGAGACTTGCCAAATCAAATGGGAAGAGCATACGCTCGAGAGCGCCTACAACTTTATTCGTGGCCTCAGCCCCTACCCTGCCGCTTGGACAAAAGTCATAGCCAACGGTAAAGAGACCGAGATGAAGGTTTTCAAAGCCTCCCCCATCCCCTCCGAAGGAGGGGGGAATGGCGGCGACAAAGCCCCCTCTACTTTGGGAAAGGCAGGAGACAAGCTGCTCATCCCTCTGCCAGGAGGCAATCTCAGCCTGGACGAAGTGCAAATTGCAGGCAAAAAACGTATGCCCGTTGCCGACTTGCTAAACGGCACTAAGATTGTTATCAACTCATAATTCACAATTAATCAAACAACAAAGATGAATCATAGACATGCCCTTTCTTTGCTATCTATTCTGTTGTCCGTTGTCTGTTGTCCGTTGTCTTTCCTTCGGGCACAAACGCCCATCTATCTCGACACCACAAAGGACATCGAGGCTCGCATAGAAGATGCTCTCAAGCGCATGACGCTGGCCGAGAAGATTGATGTCATCCATGCGCAAAGCAAGTTCTCGAGTGCTGGCGTGAAGCGTCTCGGCATGCCCGACTTCTGGACCGACGACGGACCTCATGGCGTTCGACCCGATGTGCTTTGGGACGAATGGGAACAGGCTGGCCAGACCAACGACTCGTGCGTGGCTTTCCCAGCTCTCACCTGTTTGGCAGCATCCTGGAATCCTGAAGCCGCAAGAGCATACGGACATGCTTTGGGCGAAGAAGCTCTGTATCGAGGCAAAGGCATGATACTGGGACCAGGCGTGAACATATATCGAACACCTCTCGGTGGCCGAAACTTCGAGTACATGGGCGAAGACCCTTATCTGACCTCAAGAATGGTTGTGCCTTATGTTCAGGGTTTGCAGAGTTGTGGCGTGGCAAGTTGTGTGAAGCATTATTGCCTGAACAACGACGAGGAGTATCGTCATCAGGTCAATGTGATCATTAGCGACAGAGCCTTGCACGAGATATATCTGCCCGGCTTCGAGGCTGCCGTGAAGGAAGGAAAGGCGTGGGGCATCATGGGTGCTTACAACCTCTACAAGGACGAGCACAACTGCCATAACCAGTACACACTCAATAAGATACTGAAGAAGGACTGGGGCTTCGATGGTGTTGTGGTGAGCGACTGGGGTGGAGCACACGACCTCGACCAAGCCGTCAAGAATGGGCTCGACATGGAGTTCGGCACTTGGACGGATGGCTTGACCATGGGCGCTACGAATGCCTACGATATGTACTTCCTCTCCAAGCCTTACCAGAAAGCCATTCTCGAAGGCAAATACACCACAAAGGAACTCGACGAAAAAGTCCGCCGAGTGCTTCGCCTCTTCTTCCGAACCACGATGAACAAGCAGAAACCCTACGGATTCCTTTGCAGCGAAAGCCATTACGAAGTGGCCCAACAGGTTGCGGCTGAGGGAATTGTCTTGCTTCAAAATGAAGGGAACGTCTTGCCCATCAAGCCCGAAGGCAAGAAGATTCTTGTCGTGGGCGAGAATGCCATCAAGATGATGACTGTTGGCGGCGGCTCAAGTTCGCTCAAAGCCCAGCACGAGATAAGTCCTTTGCAAGGCCTGCAAATGCGTCTGAAAGGCGTCTGTGACATCGACTTTGCAAGAGGCTATGTGGGTGATGTGAGCGGCAACTACAATGGCGTCACGACAGGTCAAGACCTCAAAGACGAACGCGCTCCTGAAGTCCTTGTCGCAGAAGCAGTCGAGAAGGCGAAAAAGGCCGATTACGTCATCATTTTTGGTGGCCTGAACAAGAGCGACTTCCAGGATTGCGAAGGGCACGACCGCAAGACGATGGACTTGCCTTACAATCAGGACAAACTCATCACGACTCTTGCCTCCGTCAACAAGCAGACCATCTATGTCAACATTAGCGGTAATGCCGTCAGCATGCCTTGGCGCAAGCAGGTTCCTGCCATCGTGCAAGGTTGGTTCCTCGGAAGCGAAGCAGGCATTGGCTTGGCCGACATGCTCCTTGGCAAGACCAATCCAAGCGGCCATCTGCCCTTCACTTGGTACGAAAACCTCGGTCAAGTCGGAGCTCACAGCTTTGGCGAAGCAGCCTTCCCTGGCATTTGGCGTGAAGGTAAGAAAATTATCGACGAGGAATACAAGGAAGGCATTTATGTCGGCTATCGTTGGACAGACAAGCAGAAACTCAAGCCCACCTTTGCTTTCGGTCATGGGCTCAGCTATACGACTTTCAAGGTCGGCAATCTGAAAGCCTTGAACCAAGTGACTACCGACGGAAACATGACTTTTACCGTTGAGGTCACAAATACAGGAAGCATCGAGGGAAGTGATGTCGTCCAGCTCTACATAACCGACACGAAATGTAGTGTTGACCGCCCTGTCAAGGAGTTGAAAGCCTTCCAGAAAGTCAGCCTCAAGCCAGGCGAGACAAAGACCGTCACCTTGAAGACCGACAAGCGGGCACTCTCCTTCTGGGACGAAAAGAGCGACGATTGGAAAGCCGAGCCTGGCGAGTTCGTTGCTTGGGCAGGTGACTCTAGCGACCGCCTTCCCTGCAAAGTAAAGTTCACATTGAAATAAGCAAAAGAGCCTCACAACGAGGCTCTTTTTTCGTATCTTAATGATGCGGTTCTCCTAAATCTCAAGTTCCCAATGCCCTGAGCCGACGGTCTTTTGCTTGCCAGGGATGGAGGGATTGGATATCACTCCTTGGCAACCGACGGGAATATCGACGGATACCTTCAAACGCGCTTCTGAAAGGCGCTCTGCACGAAGATGAACCTTTCCGTAAGCATTCTCCTGCGAACTCTCCACCCATGTTATTCGCTCGGAAAGATGGGGACAAATCTCGATGAGCCGTGGACCTTCAAAGCGGATGCCTCCCAGCCAGGTATAGAGCCAAGTCAGTCCTCCGCCAAACATGGGATGGCAATGAGAATTGGCACCATCCCATTGTTCCCAAGTTGTGGTGGCTCCTTGCTCTATCCAATGTCCGAACGAGGGGAAGTCTCGCTGAAGGAAGGCTTCGAGAGCTTGGTCGGAAAGCCCTGCATCGGCAAGGACATTGAAGAAGAGTTTTGTTCCGAAAATGCCTGTAAAGATGTGATTTCGGCTCTTTTCCAAGTCTTGACGAAGTGCCCCGACAATGTTCTCGTCGGGTTTCATGTCGTAAGCAAAGAGATTGGCTCCTGCAGGTCCGAATGTATTATTGTCCGAATCGAAGAACTTTTGCCTGAAAGCCTTGCAAGTGCGTTCTTCCAATGCCGAGAAGTATTGTTCGGATGCGTTTTCGCCAAGAATCTTTGCAATCGAAGCCATCCTTTTGGCACACAACCAATAGAAATAGGTATGGACGAGTGCATTAGGGGGAAATGTTTCTGTTGGGGTGCACCATTCTCCCAGATTGCACCAGTAGGTCATGTCGTTATGAGGCTGATAGTGTTGCTCCATCGTTCCGTCGTCGCTCACCCACTTGGAGAAATAATCCATCAGCCGAAGCATAGAGGGGAAGTTTTCCCTAAGTACGGAACTGTCTCCATAACACTGATAGAAGTCGTAGGGCATCAGTATCATGGCTGCACTCCAAGGCACTCCTCCACCACAACCAGGCTGCCAAGGGGCTCCAAAGGGGACAAAGCCTGTGCGCGGATTCTGTGCCAGTCGCATATCGGCAAACCACTTCCGATAGAAAGCCCTGGCATCGAAGGTTCGCATCACCATCTCGGCTGCCACTTGTCCGTCTCCAAGATAGGCTGAACGTTCGCGATGTGGGCAATCGCTAATGATGGAGCCATGAGCGTTGTCCAAGAGAGTGCGTCGCCAAATGCGATGAATCTTGGTCAGCAAGGTGTCGGAGCAGGCAAAGAACCCTGTCTGCGGAAGTTCCGTATTGACGGCTTCTGCCTGAATTTGAGAGGCTTGAAGCGCTTCGAGGCCTTTTATCTCGACTTGTCTGAACACGAACCAAGTGAAGCGCGGATGGTAGTTCTCTCCTTCGCCACCCTTCATGATATAGATGTTCTCTCCATTCGGAGATTCGGACAAATACTTGACCTCGATTTGTTGCCCAGCTTGTCCCTGAATATCTTTTAGATGAACCCAGCCCGAAATCTCTTCGCCGAAATCAACTCGCCAGCTTTTGTCGTCCAAGCGTTCTATTTTCTTTGGAGCAAAAGTCTCGCAAACCTTATCTGGAGGAGACATTTGTGGCTGAAGCAGACCATCGGGAGCCTCGCGAGGAAGCGCCCTACCCCATCCCTGACCAAGAGAGTTCGAGGGATTGCACCAAGCGTCATCATGAAGCCTTGCATCGAAACATTCACCACTGAAAATGCCGTTCTGAGTGATTCCGCTCTGCTTCACCATCCAAGAAGTGTCGGTAGGGATGATTTGAGACGAGCCGTCGGCAAAGGTCAGTATCAATTGGGCAATAAGGCGAGGCTTTCCATAAGGCATGGCAAAACCGTTCTGCGAATTGAAGAAACCATTTCCGAGCCAAACTCCCAAAGCATGACGACCTTTGGAAAGAAAAGGTGTGAGGTCGTAGCCCAGATAGAGCTGGCGGTAGCCCGTAAACTCATTATCTATCGCCACTCTGGTGTTTTCGATACCATTTCGATGAGAATAGTCGGTCTGACCAGGCACAAGAACATCGTCGCTCACTTTCTTTCCATCGACATAGAGTTCGAAATAGCCAAGTCCGCAAATGAAAATATGGGCATTCTGGACTTGCTTGTCTATCTCGAAGTCCTTTCGGAAAAGAGGTGCAACTTCGTCGGAACCAATCCACTCTGCCACCCAATCCGAAGGCTGGAGAGCAGTATGGAAGCGAGCCACTTCGCTCCATTTGGAAGCCTTGTTGTGCTTGTCCCACACCTTAACTCGCCAATAACAATCGAGATTGCCGGAAAGAGGATTGCCTTTATAGGGAATGTATCGCGACTCATCGCTTCTTCTTCGCCCAGAATCCCACAAATCCACATCTCCACGAAGAAGCCTCTCTCTGGTGGAAGCCACTTGTATGTGATAGGCAGTCTGCAGTTGGTTCTTGTCGTTTCTGTCTGCGACGTTCACCCACGAAAGTCTGGGCTGGCTCGAGCCAACAGCCATCGGATTGTTCAGGTCCTCGCAAGTCAGGAACACAGCTTTCAGTCGGGCAGAAGCCGATTCCAGAAAAAGCAGTGTCGAAAGCAGGCAAAAGAAAAGTTTTGGCATAGATTCTAGGTTTATGACAACACAAAAATACAAATTATTTACGAAAGATGAGCACTCGGAATGAACTTTTTCGTAACTTTGCAAACGAGAAACATCATTTACTATGAAAAAAGAAAGAATCATACTGGCGCTTTTGGCACTTTTGTTTGCCGGTATTGCGGCAGCCCAAGAAATCGCTTACATCGAGTCGGACAGGAACTGGCATCGTCTTTATGACGCCAAAGGCAAGAAGATTGGCGGCTTTGCTCGAAGCAGTGTGGGCGAAGTGGTTGGATGGGGAAGCACATTCTTCGTCGGAAAGAATACTGGCTTCTACCGCATCTATGATGTAAAGGGAAGAGTGACGGCGTCGCAAAGCATCAGTAATGTCGGCGAAGTCCTGTCTGTATCGGCTGGCACGATTACCAGTCGCAAAGGTAACTGGATTCTAATCTGGGACGACAAGTTCAAGAAGATTGGTTCCCGTCCTGCCCCATCGAGGTAGAAGTTGTCGCCGAATCAAACAAAAGAGCGTACTCTCCAAGCAGGAAGGGTACGCTCTTGTCTTATATGTTGTGAATGTTAGTAGCCGAAGATTTCTTCCAGACTGATGCGACGGATGGGAGCAATCTGGCCAAGAGCCGAGAGGTCGAGTTCTTTCTCGTTGCCGAGAATGATGTAGCGGCCAGTCTTGCCAGCAATGTTGGCCTGCTCGAAGTCTGTGATGTCCTGCAAGGTCAAGTCCTGCAAGTCGTCGTAAATCTTCTTGTAAACATCGAAGTCGAAGCCTTGTCGCTTAGCGCTGAGATAGGCAAGAATGACGCTGAACTTTGTGGTGCGCTGGCTTGCAATCTGTTTCATCAAAGCATCCTTTGAAATCTGGAAAGCAGCCTCGCTGGCTGGCATCTTGTCGAGGATTTCGCGGAACTGGTTGACGCAGTCCATCATCTTGTCGTTCTGGGTGATGATGTGGGTGAAGAAGTACTCGGGCACGCCTTTCTTTGCAGGAGTGAGGTAGTAGGCCATGGCATTATAAGCCAGTCCGCGAGCCTCGCGCAACTCTTGGAAGACGATGCCGTTCATGCCTCCGCCAAAGTATTCGTTGAAGAGTTCGATGGTGGCATGCTCGTCGAGGTTTGTCTGCCTGCCTTCGTTGACAAACATGCGCATATAGATGTTCTTGGCATCGTAAGGAGCGATGATGACCTCAGGTTCGGCTATGGCCTGCAATTCGTAGGGTTTGCCTTCTGGAACAGGCTTCAAGGTCTTTTCTGTGGGATGCAGTTCGGTGATGCTCTTGTCCAGTTCATCCTTCGAGAGAGGACCGAAATAGAGTACCGAATGCTCGAACTGGTCGATGTTCTTCAGGAGGTCGAGGAGCACTTGAGGTTCCGTCTCACGAAGTTGCTGCTCAGTCATATTGTCGCGCAGAGCATTGTGCGGGCCATAAAGGGCATACTGGATCAACATGGTGAAGCAGTTGCGCTGCTCGCTCTTCTGGTCTTGGCGGTTCTTCAGGATGAGCCCAACCATCTGCTCGTAGGCATTCTGGTCGGCTTTGGCATTGTGGAGCAGGTTCTGGAGCAGAGCAAGAGCCTCGGGCATGTTCTCGCTAAGTCCGGAGAGACCGATAGTGATGGCATCGGCATTTACGCTGACAGCATAGTTGCAAGCCAACTTGTAGAACTGCTGCTTGATTTGTGCGGCAGAGAGGCTGTCGGTGCCGAGGTAGTCGATGTAGTTGGCAGCCACATCGTAGCGATTGTCGTCTTCCTGTCCGAACTCGAAGCGGAACTGCAGGTCGAAGAGGTCGTTCTCGGTATTCTGCTTGTAGACGACGGGCAGACCGTTCTCTGTGTCCCAGAAGGAGAGGTCCTTCTTGTAGTCGAGGAACTGAGGCTCAATGGGCTTGACTTTGGACTGCTGAATGTCGGTCACGAACTGGCTGACGAGGTCGCGGTTTGTGGGAATGGGTGTGATGGCAGGCTTGTCAATCTTCTTCTGGCTGGTGTCTTCGCCCTGTCGCTTATAGACAGTCACGTAGCCCTCAGTGAAGAAGCGGCAGGCAAAGTCCACAAGTTCCTGCTTCGTGATTCCTGCCAGGCGGTCCATCTGCCCTACCTGTTGCTGCCAATCGATGCCATTGATGAAGGCATTCAGCATCTTGCTGACACGAGCCGAATTGTGGTCGAGGCTGCGGAGTTCGTCGAGTTTCTTGTTGTTCAGGGCAGAGACGAGAAGGTCTTCTTCGAAGTCGCCACATTTCAGTTTGTTTATCTCGCCAAGCATCAGTTCCTTCACCTCATCGAGCGACTGGCCTTCTTTGGGCTGGCCGACAAGCAGGAAGAGGCCATAGTCGAGCATCGGTTCGGCATAAGCGCCGGCATCCATCACCTTCATTTCCTGGTTCAGGTCGAGGTCGAGCAGACCAGCCTTGCCGTTATAGAGCACCGCACTGACGAGTTCCAGCGTGTCGTTCTGCAGGGAAGAGGCTTTCTCGGAGCGCCATCCAAGCATGACATTCTCAGATTCGAGGCCGATGACAGCAGTATCTACAGGCTGCGTCAGGGGCTCAAGTTCGGGGAAGGTGGGCTGGTTGACATCGTCGCCGGGTTTCCATTCGCCAAAGTATTTCTTCAGGACAGCCAGTGTCTTGTCAGGGTCGAGGTCGCCAGCCATACAGATGGCCACATTGTTGGGCACATACCACTTGGCGAAGTAGTTCTTGATGTTCGTGATGGAGGGATTCTTCAGGTGCTGCTGCGTGCCGATTGTGGTCTGAGTGCCGTAGGGATGCTTGGGGAAGAGCTTGGCCAGCAGAGCCTCATACTCCTTGTTTCCGTCGTTTGCAAGGCCGATGTTGTATTCCTCGTAAACAGCCTCCAACTCAGTATGGAAGCCGCGAATCACCATATTCTGGAAGCGGTCGGACTGCACCTTTGCCCAGTTCTCAATCTCGTTCGAGGGGATGTCCTCTATGTAGCAAGTCACATCGTTCGAGGTGAAGGCATTCGAACCCTCGCTGCCGATGGCCGCCATCAGTTTGTCGTACTCGTTGGGAATGAAGTACTTGGCTGCCAGTTGCGAGACACTGTCTATCTCATGGTACTTCTGCTTTCTGGTAGCCTCGTCGGTGATGGTGCGGTATTCTTCGTAGCGCTGCTCAATCTCGTCCAGCAAGGGAGCTTCTGCCTCGGCATCAGTGGTACCGAACTGCTTTGTACCCTTGAACATGAGGTGCTCCAGATAGTGCGCCAGTCCGGTTGTCTCGGCAGGATCGTTCTTCGAGCCCGTGCGAACGGCAATATAGGTCTGAATGCGAGGCTCCTCTTTGTTAGCAGAGAGATAGACCTTCAAACCATTGTCGAGGGTATAGATGCGCGTCTGCATAGGATCGTCTTTCACGCTTTCGTAGTTGCGGTCCTTACAGGAGAACAGGCACAGGATGGCTGCCAGAAGGCAATAGCCGAAGATTCGTTTTTGTTTCATAATTCAATTGTTTAATATTCTGGTGCAAAGATACTACATTATTTTTGAATTTCCAAATATTTTGGCAATTATTTTGCTTTGCAAAATAAATTATTCACTTAGGCAGGGTAAAATGCAAAGATGACGTGTGAAGTTGGGCAACTTAAAACATGAAGTTTGACATCTTGACACTTGAAGTTTGGCATCTTAACAGGCCACCTTTGGTGAACTGCGCCCCTCCCCCAAAAAGCAACAAAAGCAACAAATGCAACACCTGTTTTTGAGAGAAAAGGTCCGGCTATATATTATTTATTATATTAACTAATAATGTAATTTGTAATATATTATATATAAGAAACGGCATCTGTCTCGTTTTCGCTTGTTGCTTTTGTTGCTTTTGTTGACTTTGGTCGCACACTAATCCTCAAAACTGCAAAAATCGCCCATTTCATCGCAAAATTTGGACTTCCTCCCAGAGTGCCTGTCAAGGAAATTGCAACAAAAGTTGTACAACGTTCATGAAAATTTTATCAGTTTTCCTTTGCTACATGCGAAAATAATACTATATTTGCACGCAAAATTTTATTAAATATGAAAAAGATTGTACTCCTTGCTTTTGCTCTAGTCGTGGTTTTTGCCGATTCGTTTGCACAAAATCAATACAGAGAGGTGTCCGGCATCTATGCTGGCGGCCATATCCGTCGCGGAAGGCCCGGAACCATCACAAAACTGCGCAATTCCGGTTTCACGTACCTTATCCTCTTCAATGTTCATGTCGATCCCGACGGCACGCTCAAGACTGATGGCGAAACCATCTGCAAAAACGGGGAATATGTC
>JAGCXU010000130.1 GCA_017961145.1 Bacteroidaceae bacterium
GCGATGAAGATTTCTTTCGAGAGCGATTATAACAACGGAGCGCATCCTGAAGTGATTTGTCATTTGCTCGAGACGAATGGCAAGCAAAGCCAGTCGTATGGTTTCGACGAGTGGAGCGAGCAGGCGCGAAACAAGATACGGACAGCCACAAAGTGCCCCGATGCCGACATTTTCTTCCTTGTTGGCGGCACACAGGCCAATGCGACGGTCATCGACGGCATGCTCCAGACCTACGAAGGTGTGATAGCTGTGCAGACGGCCCACATCAATGTCCACGAGTCGGGAGCCGTAGAAGCCAGCGGACACAAGGTCATCACCCTACCCTCTCATGGTGGCAAGATGGATGCAGGCGAATTGGAAGCATGGCTGAAAGCGTTCCATGCCGACCCCACGCTCGAGCACATGGTCATCCCGGGCATGGTCTATATCACTTTCCCCACGGAACTTGGAAGTGTCTATACAGCCAAAGAAATAGAAAACATCCTTTCCATTTGCCGTCAATATGACCTGAAGCTCTTCGTTGACGGAGCGCGATTGGGTTACGGCCTTGCTTCTTCCGAGTGTGATTTCGACCTCGCTTGGCTAGCCGGACATTGTGACGTCTTCTACATCGGCGGCACGAAAGTGGGCGCTTTGTGTGGCGAAGCAGTCGTCTTCCCACGAGGTAATGCCCCTCGTCATTTTATGAACATCGTGAAGCGCCACGGAGCACTTCTTGCCAAGAGCCGACTCGCTGGTATTCAATTCGATGCGCTATTTACGGAAAACCTTTACTTTAAGATTGCTAAGCACGCTATCGACATGGCGATGAAGATGCGTCAGCTCTTCACTGACGCAGGTATTCCCCTTCGCGACTCCTGCACCAACCAGCAGTTCGTCGAGCTCACAAACGAGCAGATGAAGCACATTCTTGACGACGTCCTCTTCGAGACTTGGGAACCCATCGACAAGGACCACACCCTTTGCCGCTTCGTGACGAGCTGGGCCACAACAGACCGCGACCTCCAAGCCCTAAAGTCCGCTCTGCAGACGCTTTGACCTGCTTGAGACAAAGCGTGCCAAGTTGTTACAATTAACGTGCTAAAAGTGACAATTTAGCGTGTCACGATTACCATTTTCACGTGTATAATAGGCTGCCTCGTGCAAATGTCCTTACGAAAGTGGCTTTTAGACTGAATTTTTACTACAAGGTAAAATGTACAAAGCAAAGGAAAATCATCGGGAAAAAGAGGTTTTTGCACGACTTTTGAGGCATCTTTAGCATGTTTTTTGATGTATTTTCTGTCTTTTTCAGGTTTGGCATCGAGGGAGCAGACGTTATAGTGATGTCGTAATTCATTGATTTATTGCTTTTTAAAGGAAAATTTACTTGACCAGGCGTTACAGCGTTACAGCGTTACAGCTGTTTTTTTGAGGGGTCTTTATTTCCCAATTCCCTACAATTATATATATAATATATTTATTATTAGATAGTTATAATATCTTAGAAAGCGGGTTTTGCAAATAAGTGACCTTGTTTTTTAGGTGTAACGCTGTAACGATGTAACGCCCAGCCTTTCTTCACTCACTCTTCTTCTCCAAGGCCTCTTAGAGATGACCATCTCATCACGGGAATCAGGCATCCCGCAGAACCCTTCTGTTTCGCCTCTGAATCGCTTCAAATCCCTCCGACGTATATTTGTGCCTCCAAGGCAAAAAGAAGCGCTCTACGCGCCTAAAAACGAGAAGTTAAAATTCAAAGAATTTTATCTCCTAAATTGTTTCAATTACATTTGGCTTTAAGTTCATCTGTTTCTGGTCCTTTTTGCACTACAAAACAAAATAAATCCACTTTTATTTTGTTCTGCGCTCATTTATTCGTAACTTTGTGCCCATGAAACAGGATACCATTTGCGCCCTTGCCACGCCTCCAGGGGGAGCCATTGCCATCATTCGCGTCAGCGGACCGGATGCCGTTGCCATTACCGGAAGCATCTTCTTCAAACCACTCGAGAAGGCTGAAGGCTACTCCTTGCACTTCGGACAAATCAAGGATATGGACGGCAAAGAACTTGATGAGGTACTTGTCTCAGTCTTTCGTGCTCCCCACTCCTATACAGGCGAGGACAGCACAGAGATAAGCCTGCACGGCAGCTCGTACATCGTCAAGAACCTTCTGGAGTCACTCATCTGGGCTGGTGCACGTCAAGCCGAGCCTGGCGAATTTACCATGCGAGCCTTCATGAACGGCAAGCTCGACCTCAGTCAGGCAGAAGCCGTGGCCGACCTGATTTCTTCCTCTACACAGGCAACTCACCAAATGGCCATGAGCCAGATGCGCGGACAGTTCAGCCAAGAGCTCAAAGACCTGCAGGGACAACTCCTGCATCTCACCTCCCTGCTCGAACTCGAGCTTGACTTTAACGACCAGGATGTCGAGTTCGCCAATCGCAAACAACTTGCCGAGTTGATGGACAAGATTGAGGTGCATATCAAAGAATTGGCAGACTCTTTCCAAATGGGAAACGCCATCAAGAACGGCATTCCCGTAGCCATCATAGGCGCTCCTAACGTCGGCAAATCAACCCTCCTCAACGCCCTCGTAGGTGAAGAAAGGGCCATCGTCTCGAACATTCAAGGCACGACACGCGACCTCATTGAGGACACCACACAAATAGGCGGCATAACATTCCGTTTTATCGACACGGCAGGCATCCGCAGCACACAGAGCAAACTGGAACGGATGGGCATAGAACGCTCCATTCAGGCAGCCGAAAGGGCAAAAATCATCCTTCTCCTGACCGAAAGCAACCAGCCATTCCCCGATATTGACTTCAGGGACGACCAGATTGTCATGCAAGTCATCAACAAGTGCGACATGACCCTGCCCAGCAGTTCCTACCTCTATCATCGTCAGCCGGACAGCCGTTTGTTCCATATTTCTGCGGCCAATGGCGATGGACTGGACATCCTGCGGAATGCCTTGGTGAAGGAAGTTTCCCTACCCACCAACCTAGACGACACACATGCCATTGTGACAAACGTCCGTCACTACAACGCCCTCAAGCAAGCACTCAAAGCCCTCCGACGTGCCAAGAAAACCTTTGCCGACCAAACTCCAACAGATCTTGTAGCCGAAGACCTCCGAGGCTGCCTCCACCACCTCAGCGAAATCACAGGCAGCGAAATCACCTCCGAAGACGTCCTCCACAACATCTTCGCCAACTTCTGCGTGGGAAAGTAGATTTTGCGTGGGAAACTTGAGCCAAAAGAATAAAGCATGGGCTTGGGACAGCGAGACATATAACAAAATCACAAACGATTTCAAGACAGAAAAAGACCTTTTAGAGGTCTTTTTTTCTACTTCATGTTATGCACGCAATGTATTCCGCGGTCACGCATGGCTTTGCTGGCTCCAATATGCGTGCTTCCGAACTTGCTGCCAGGCTTGAGAAGCATCTTTATACACAAAAAGAGTACTGATAAGGCAACAATTCCAAGCGTAAGTAATGCTAGTTTCAACATATTTAGCTATATTTGCCCACAAAGATACAATAAAATCGGTAATTTATAGTTATAAATTAAGATAAAATACTGCTAATATGGATAAAACGTCATTACAACCCCAGAGTGTATTCAAGTGCTTTGCACAAGTTAACGAAATTCCACGTCCTTCGAAAAAAGAGGAGAAGATGATTGAATTCTTGCTCGACTTCGGACAGAAACTAGGTCTCGATACCCGTCGAGACGAGGCTGGAAACGTCATCACACGAAAGCCTGCGACTCCAGGTATGGAAGACCGTCAGACCATTGTTCTGCAAAGTCACATGGACATGGTCTGCGAGAAGAATCGCGATGTGGAGTTCGACTTCACGAAAGATGCCATCCAGACCTTTGTCGATGGCGAATGGATGAAGGCAAAAGGCACGACTCTCGGAGCAGACGACGGAATAGGTGTTGCGATGGAAATGGCTCTGCTCGAGGCCACGGATATCAAGCACGGACCGCTGGAATGCGTCTTCACACGCGACGAGGAGACGGGGTTGACTGGTGCTGAAGGCATGCAGTCCGACTTTATGACTGGGCGTTTGCTTGTCAACCTCGATAGTGAAGACGAAGGACAAATCTTCGTTTCTTGTGCTGGAGGATGCAGAACGCTTGCTCAGTTCGACTATCAAGACGAGGATCTTCCTGCAGGCTTCTTCACGTTTTCGCTTGCTATCAAAGGCCTGACAGGTGGTCATAGTGGTGACGATATCGACAAGAAACGCGCCAATGCCAACAAGTTGCTGGCCCGCTTCCTTTATTCCAGCCAACAGAAATACGACCTTCGTCTGGTCGACATACAGGCTGGAGGACTTCACAACGCCATTCCTCGCGAAGCCTGGTGCCTCTGCGCAGTTCCCGCCAAGGACAAAGAGAGCATTACCGTGGACTGGAATCTCTATCAGGCAAACGTCGAAGAGGAATATAGTGTCACGGAAAAGACGATGATTTTCACTCTCGAAAGCGAGACTCCAGCCACGACTGCCATCAACAAAGATTGTAGCAAACGGCTCATCATGGCTCTGCAAGCGGTGGACAACGGCGTTTATGCTTACTGCCAAGACCTCGACCTCATCGAGACGAGCAGCAACCTTGCAAACATTCGCAAGCACCCTGAAACAAAGACTATCGACGTGCTTAGCAGTCAGCGAAGCAGCATTCTGAGTGCCCGTCACAATATGGCAAACACCATTGCAGCAGCCTTCGAACTGGCAGGAGCAAAGGTGGACATAGGCGAAGGCTATCCCGGATGGAAGATGAACCCAAATAGCGAAATTCTGCACATTGCCGTCGAGCAGTACAAGAAACTCTTCAAGAAGGAGCCAATCGTTCGCGGAATCCATGCTGGACTGGAGTGCGGACTCTTCAGCGAGAAGTTCCCAGGAATGGATATGATAAGCATGGGCCCCACCCTTCGCGGTGTTCACAGCCCCGACGAAAAGCTCCTCATCCCAACCGTCCAAATGGTTTGGGACCACTTGCTTTCTATCCTTGAAAACGCTCCAAAGAAATGAGAATGAAATATCTCTTCCTGCCCTTGATGGCTTTGCTGGTCGTGGCTTGCTCCGACTACGAGACCTTCTCGGACAATCCAAGTTTCCGACTCAAGTTCTCGCAGGATACAATTGCCTTCGACACACTCATCAGCACCATTCCCAGCAGCACGAAAACGCTCTATGCCTTCAACAACAATGGCGACGGAATGCGCATCTCTACCATTCAACTTGAAGGTGGAGCCGAAAGTCTGTTTCGCGTCAATGTCGATGGAAGGTACTTGGCAGACGGCATTTGGCACGACTTCGAGGTGCTGAAACACGACAGTCTTGTCATTCGTATCGAGATGACTCCTCCGGAGGTGGGCAGTAACGAGCCGCTTTACTTTACTGACAAACTTCATTTCCTCTTGGAGAATGGTGCTACGCAAACAGTCGTACTTAGTGGTGGAGCCGTCGATGCCTACATTCAAAAGGACGGAATGGTCATCGAAGAAAACACTACCCTCTTGACCGACAAGCCTTACGTCATCTATGATTCGCTTGTCGTGAAGAAAGGTGCGACACTCACCCTAACCGAAGGCACAAGGCTGATGTTTCACGACAAAGCAGCCCTGCACGTTTATGGCAAGTTGCTCGTCCAAGGAAGCCTTGAGAAACCCGTTGTTTTGAGAGGCGACAGGATGGACCACATGTTCGATTATCTTCTCTACGACAACACTCCAAGCCGTTGGGAAGGTGTCATCATTCACAAGGACAGCTATGGCAACGAGTTCTATCAATGCGACTTGCACAGCTCTCTCTTTGGCATCATTTGCGAAGACACAGAACAAGTGAAACCCGATGAGACAAGGCCTTCCATCACGTTGGATTGTTGCATCCTGCACAACATTGGTGGCGATGGCCTGCAACTCAACAATTGTGTCAGCAAAGTCACTAACACGCAGATAAGCAACACACTAGGCCGCACCGCCTATATTAGCGGAGGCTCGCATACATTTATATATTGTACGTTGGCTCAGTTCTATCCCTTCACGGCAAATCGTGGCGACGCATTGCGGCTCGTAAGCAGTGAAGATGGCAGCGATTACGGGTTGCTCCGCAAAGCGCACTTCATCAATTGCGTCATTACAGGCTATGGTCCCGATGTCATTATGGGTGAGAACATCCCCGACGATTGCAGTTATCTCTTCCATCATTGCTTCCTCAACACGCCTCCAGTTGACGATGAGGAGCATTTCGTCGGAAGTATTTTCGACCAAGACAAAAAGAAGAACGAAGAAGAGAAACTTGTTCGCGACGAAAACTTCGTGCTTTTCGACACGGAAAACTTCATCTACGACTTCACGCCAAAGGCAGAGAGCATGATTCGTTCGCTTGCCGATGGTAGTTACGCAGACTTGCCAACATTCGACAGAATGGGTGTGAGCCGACTTGCTGACGAAGGTCCTGATGCAGGTTGTTACGAATATGTTGCACCTCCAGATGAGGAGGAAGAGGAATGAAAGGCTTGCTCATAGTGGTGGGCAAAACCACGGACAAACGGTTCGAAGCTATCATCAATGAATATGTTGAACGCATAAAACACTACATTCCTTTTGCCGTCGAGGTCATCCCAGAACTCAAGAACACGAAGGGACTCAGCCAAAACGAGCAGAAGGAACGAGAGGGAGAAGCCATCCTGAAAAGCCTCCAGGCAGGCGATTACGTGGTGCTGCTCGACGAACACGGAAGCGAACGGACAAGTATGGACTTCGCAGCTTGGATGCAAAAGAAAATGTCGGCTGGACCAAAGCGGCTCGTCTTTATCGTTGGAGGACCTTATGGTTTCTCCAATGCCATACATAAACGAGGAAACGAAGAGGTGAGCCTGAGCAAAATGACACTCTCCCACCAAATGGTTCGCATGTTCTTCGTAGAGCAAATCTACAGAGCGATGACCATCCTGAACGGCGAACCCTATCATCATGAATAGAGAGACCCCTCTCCTTCTCCCCCGAGGGGGAGTGAAAAGAAGTCTCCCTTCGGGGAGATTTAGAAGGGGTCATAAATGAAATAATATTATGCTAACAGTAGAAGAACTAAACGACAGGCTTATTGACCTGTCTTTTGCCGAAGACATCGGCGACGGAGACCACACAACACTATGTTGCATCCCTGAAACCGAGATGGGCGAAAGCAAGCTTCTCATCAAGGAAGAAGGCATCTTTGCAGGCAACGAGATTGCAAAGAAAGTGTTCCATCGTTTCGACCCAGACCTGAAGGTCGAGACTTATATCGAGGATGGGGCACACGTCAAACCTGGCGATATCGTGATGAGCGTCAAGGGAAAAGTGCAAAGTCTTCTGCAAACGGAACGACTGATGCTCAACATCTTGCAAAGAATGAGCGGCATTGCCACGATGACGCATAAGTATCAGCAAGCCATCTACGATGCTGGTTGCAAGACTCGTGTCCTTGATACGCGCAAGACGACACCAGGCATGCGAATGCTCGAGAAAGAGGCCGTGAAGATTGGTGGAGGCATGAACCACAGGATAGGACTCTTCGACATGATTCTCCTGAAAGACAATCACATCGATTTTTGCGGAGGTGTTCACAATGCGATAAGTCGTGCAAAGCAGTATTTGAAAGAGAAAGGCAAGGACCTTAAGATTGAGTGCGAGGTCAGGAACTGGAAGGAATTGGACGAAGCCCTTGCCGAGGGTTGCGACCGCATCATGTTCGACAACTTCACGCCTGAAGACACGAAGAAAGCCGTGGAGATTGTGGCAGGCCGATGCGAAACGGAATCGAGTGGCGGCATCACTTTCGACACGATGATTCCCTATGCAAAAGCTGGTGTCGATTTCATTTCCTTTGGTGCCTTGACACATAGTGTGAAAGGTCTCGACATGAGTTTCAAGGCTGCTGGTAGCGACAAACTAATCATCAAATAGCACATCATGAAAAGGTTTATTATACTTCTCGGAGCATTAATGATCAATGTTCAATAGTGCTCAAGCCTGCACGAACTTGATTGTCGGTAAGAAGGCCTCGAAGGACGGCAGCGTGATTATCTCTTACAGTCAGGACGACTACGGTTCCTTCGAGCCGCTTCGCGTGATTCCGGCTGCCGACCATCCTGCCGGAACGATGCATCCCCTGTATCACTACGAGTCGGGCAACTACCTTGGAGAGATTCCGGAAGTCGCTCATACATACGGAGTTGTAGGCTTGATGAACGAATTTCAAGTGTCGATTCATGAAACGACTTATGGTGGACGAGCCGAGTTGACAGACACAATTAGCGGACTTATCGACTATGGTTCGTTGATGGTACTTGGTCTTCAGCGTTCCAAGACTGCTCGAGAGGCCATCGAAGTCATGACGAGTCTTGTCGATACCTACGGCTATGAGAGTGAAGGAGAAAGCTTTACAGTTGCCGATCCCAACGAAGCGTGGATTCTGGAGATGATTGGCAAAGGCCCAGGTCGCAAGGGAACTGTTTGGGTGGCAGTAAGGATTCCAGACGATTGCATTAGTGGCCACGCCAATCAAAGCCGCATCCATCAGTTCCCTCTCAAGGATAAGAAGAACTGCCTCTATGCCAAAGATGTCATCAGTTTCGCTAGAGAGAAGGGTTACTTCAGCGGAAAAGATGCAGACTTCTCATTTGCAGACGCTTATGCTCCGCTAGATTTTGGTGCACTTCGCTATTGCGAGGCACGCATCTGGAGCTATTACAACAAGTGGGCTGACGAGGATATGAACCCGTATCTGCCTTATGCGATGGGCGACACGAAAGGTCAAGTTCTTCCACTTTATGTGAAACCCAAGGCTCTGCTTTCAGTTCAAGATGTCAAGGACATGATGCGCGACCACTATGAAGGCACGCCTTTGGCTCTGACCGAAGACATAGGAATGGGCCCTTGGGAAATGCCTTATCGCCCCACTCCACTCAGTTTCGAGGTTGACGGAAAGAAGTATTTCAACGAGCGTCCCATCAGCACTCAGCAGTCGGCTTGTGTTTATGTGAGTCAGATGCGCTCCTGGCTTCCCAATCATATTGGTGGAGTCACTTGGTTTGCCAACGATGATGCGAACATGGCGGTCTTTACTCCCGTCTATTGCAACATGACGCAAGCGCCTGAATGCTACGACAAGAATACTGCCGATGCCTTCCACTTCTCGACTCGCTCAGCATATTGGGTGGAAAACTGGGTAAGCAATATGGTTTATCTTCGCTACAATCTGCTCTTCCCTGAACTGCAGAAAGTTCGCGACAAACTCGAGAAGGACTACAATTCGCTGCAAGATGATGTCGAGGGCAAAGCGGCAAGCATGAGCAAAGAGGAAGCCATCAAGCACCTTTCGGCATATAGCCATCGTGTTGCTGGAGCGATGATGGACGAATGGAACCAGCTTGCCCAGCTCATCATAGTGAAGTATAACGATATGGCTGTCAAGCGGATGGACGAGAAAGGACAGTATGAAAAGACGCCTGGAGGCAACCCCAGACCTGTTCTTCGCCCTGGTTATCCGGAAAGTTTCAAGCGCGAGATAATCAAGCAGACTGGCGACCGTTACAAACTACCACAGTGACGATTCAAAACGTATAGTGTTACGATTGCATTTGTATAGTGTGACGATTGCATTTTACTAGTGTGACGTTTACGTTTTACTAGTGTGACGTTTGCGTTTTACTAGTGTGACGTTTGAGAACGACCTTAGCCTCATTCAGAAAGACCTCAGGAAATATGAAAAGACTTACCACTCTCCTATTGGCAATCGCCCTGCATCTGACTGCCTTCGCGCAAGGCTGGCCTGCTGATTATGAAGGGGTTATGCTGCAGGGTTTCTATTGGGACTCCTTTAGCGAAACGCCCTGGACAAAGCTCGAAGCGCAGGCTGACGAGATTGCGTCATACTTCCAATTGGTCTGGATTCCTCAAAGCGGTTGGTGCAATAGCGATTACAATCAGATGGGTTACACGCCTGTCTATTACTTCAACCAGAAGAGTTCTTTCGGTTCCGAAGCGCAACTCCGAAGCATGATTGCCGCTTATCGAGAGAAAGGAACAGGTTTCATAGCCGATGTTGTCGTCAATCATCGCAACAACATGGGTGCAAACGGGTCTTGGGTGGACTATCCTGCCGAGACTTACAACGGGCAGACCTACCAGATGCTCCCTTCAGATATCTGCAATAACGATGATGGTGGAGCCACTTCCAGCTGGGCAAGTCAGCATGGACTCTCGCTTTCTTCAAACGACGACACAGGCGAGGATTGGTCAGGATGTCGCGACCTCGACCACCAGAGCACTAATGTGCAGAACTGCATAAAAGCCTATCTGAAGTTCCTCATCGAGGATATTGGCTATACAGGCTTCAGGTATGATATGGTCAAAGGCTTTTGGGCGAGCTTCATAGCCGACTATAACACTTATGCGAAACCAGCCTTCAGTGTTGGCGAATACTGGGACAGTACTGAGAAAATCAGGCAATGGGTGGATTATACGCGAGGCTATGTTTCGGACACGCCTACCAGCGCAGCCTTCGACTTCCAGTTCCGCTATCGAGTTCGAGACGCCATCAACAATCGCGACTGGCGTTGGCTGGGTTGGGACCAGAAGCCTCTCTCGGCTGAAGACAGTTACAAACAGTATGCCGTCACCTTTGTGGAGAACCACGATACAGAGCATCGGAGCAACGGAGCAGAGCAAGACCCCATCCGCTCAGACACGCTGGCTGCCAACGCTTACCTGCTTGCGATGCCCGGCACACCTTGCATCTTCTATAAACATTGGCGGGATTGTAAGTACGCAATCAAGCAAATGATACTGGCCAGACGACTTGCAGGCATCACGAATACCTCTGCGAGTCAGGAGAAATATAGTGCCGCGAACTACTACGCGAAAGCCACTACAGGCAAGAATGCCACCCTTCTTTGCGTCGTTGGAAACACGCCAAACAGCTATAATGCAGGCAGTTCCCAATACACAGAAATCCTCTCTGGCAAAGGTTATCGCTATCTCTTGAATCGAGGAGCGAATGTCGTCTGGATGGATGTGCCGGATGGAACCTACGAAGGACCTTTGATGGTGAAACTCACGGCAATAAGCAACCTCTCAGGAGCCAAGATTGTTTATACTCTGGACGGTTCCACACCAACTGCCGAAAGTGCTCAGATGACGAGTGGAAGCACCCTGAACATCGAATCGTCCTGCACCCTGACTGCCGGCATTCTGTCGAACGGAAACGTTCAAGGCATCCAAAGTCGCAAGTACAACATCTTTGAGCCTCATGACATTACGATTTACGTTCACTCCGACATAACTTGGTCGAGCATGACTTTCTACGTTTGGGACAACAACGACACACAGCTGAACGGAAACTGGCCTGGCAAACGGATGACAAGAACAATAGCCGTCGAAGGCGAGAGATGGTACTACCAAACCCTTCGTCTCACTTCTCCTGACCAATACCTCAACCTTGTGGTGAGCAATACAAGCGGGAACAGACAAACTGTTGACATAACAGGCATTCGTTCAGACCGTTACTTCCGCATCACAGGAGACAAGGACGAGAGCAAATTCGTCGTGGAAGACAAGACCAAAGACATCGAGACGGGAATCGACGAAACTCATCATCCGAAGTCAATCATTCAAGGTTCTCTCTTTGACCTGAGTGGCAGGAAAATCGTTTCGACGAAGAAAAAGAAAGGCATCATCATAGAAAAGGGACGGAAAGTTGCATATAAATAAATGGAAAAGGTATGGTAAGACGCTTCGTTTTGTGTTTTTTCTCAGCAGTTTTAATGTGCTTCTCTGCCTCTCCTGGACAGGCAAAAACAGACAAGAAGAGCACTTCGGAACCTCGAAAGGTATTGGTATTGGCCGAACGAGGTGGCCTCCACGAAGGCTTTACTGCTGCAGGTTTGCAATGGCTCGAGAGTCAGAAGGAACGATTCGGCATCGAGCTGACAGTCTTGAACTCAGCGAAAGAAATCGGCAAAGGCGAGATGAAGAAATATCAACTGGTGCTTCAATTGAACTATCCGCCTTATGCTTGGAGCAAAGCGGCTCAGAAAGACATGCAGAGCTACATTGACAAAGGCATCGGAGGTTACATCGGCTTCCATCATGCAAGCTTGCTTGGCGAGTTCGACGGCTACCCGATGTGGGACTGGTTCTCTGACTTCCTGGGCAAGATACGCTACAAGAACTACATCGCCGACAAGTGTGACGCGACAGTTTGGCTCGAAGACCAGCAACACCCCGTCACCAAAGGCGTGCCCCACTCCTTTCTCGTCAAGGAAGACGAATGGTACACGTATGATGTCAGCCCTCGCCAGAATGTTCATGTCCTTGCGAATGCCGACGAAAGCAGCTACTCCATCCAGACAAACATCAAGATGGGCGACCACCCTGTCATCTGGACAAATACAACGAAGAAGGCTCGCAATGTCTATTTCCAGTTTGGGCATAGCAAGTCTCTCTTCCAGAATCCAGCCTTCATCCGACTCTTCGAGAATGCAATCCGATGGACTCTGAAAGACGATGAACCCATTCAAGAGGAAGAAGGATATCCTGCCAACTATGCCCGCGCTCCTCGTTTCCGTGCTCTCGTTCATTATGAACCTCATGCAGAGGAGGCGCATGTCCAGTTCGACAAGCAAGCCATCGAGTTCTTCCACAAACTGACTTATGGCGAGGGATGGACGATGGATGTGACCACTTCGCTTGCCGATTATCCTTACGACAGGCTGAAGGACTACTCCATTATAATCAGCTTGAATGCCGCTCTAGGCGGTAAAGCACAAAGAGATGCTTTTGAGCAATACATGAAGAACGGTGGCGGATGGATGGGTTTCCATGCCTCTGCCTATAACGACAGGAACACTAAGTGGCCTTGGTTCAACGAGTTCTTGGGTTGCGGAGCGTTCTATTGCAACAATTGGCCTCCGCAGCCTGCCTTGGTGGAATGCGATACCCAGAATCATCCTGTCACCCTCACTCTTCCGCAATCTTTTGTTGCTCCGGCAAGCGAGTTCTACCAGTGGAACCCCAGTCCTCGAAAGAACCCCGATGTAGAAGTGCTGCTCTCCATCTCGCAGAAGATGTATCCCTTCGGTTTGAAGGATGTAGTTAAATTCGGCGACTTCCCTATTGTGTGGACAAACAAGAAGTATAGAATGATCTACTTGAACATGGGGCACGGCGACGAAGGCTTCATCGACGCCACTCAGAACCTTCTCTTTGTGAATGCGTTCCGTTGGATTGTAAGCCGCGACCCACAAGGCGACCCATTCGAGAAATAGACCTGAATTATCGAGGAAAAACAATCATTCACAGATTCACGTGAATCTGTGAAGGGTCTTGTTTTTAGACAACAAAGAAAGGCGCTGCTAAATAGTAACGCCTTCCTCTATATTATATATAATGTGTATCCTTAGCGCAGGCGGTCGAGCGAGCGAACCAGCATCTCGTCCTTCAGGATGCCTCGGAATGCCAGATAGAGCAAGACGAGAGCTGCAAAGGGAAGAGCTGCTGCTATGCGTGTACTGTAAAGATTCACGGTTGGGTTGAGCAGGTAGAAGCATATAATACCATAGGCTATGTACCAGAACACCAACAGTATCATGCAGAATGTGGCCACTCTCATCTGCAAAGCTCGATGCTTGAAGAGCCATATGTCGAGAAAGACCAAGCCTGTCGTGATGACCAGAAGTCCCATTAGGACTGGGCAGAAGTAGAACACGTGCTTGCCTTCTGATACGAGCCAGAGGTTATACATATCCACCTGTGCATAGCAGTCGAAGAAGCTGTTCAACGAGCTTAGCCGGTCGTCGCCTACCATGAAATGAGCAATCGGCAGGCAGAGGCAAGCTAAGCAAACTGCAAAGGCCAGAAGCAGATAAATGGTCTGGATGCGCTGCAACATGTTTTAGTTGTTTTTAAGAACACCTTTACTAATCCAAGCAGTCTTGAATTAATCGAGAAGAGTGGTTGTCTCCTTGGAGGGATTACGATAGTAGATTTTGCCGTCGATAAACTCCTGCGTCGCCATGAGGGTTGCTTTGGGGAGTTTCTCATAGTAGCGGCTTATCTCAATCTGTTCGCGGTTCTCGAAGACCTCGTCGAGGTTGTCCTGTGTGCTTGCGAACTCGGAGAGCTTCTTGCTCAGTTCCTGCTTGATGTCGGCAGAAATCTGGTTGGCGCGCTTGCCGATGATGACTACGCTTTCGTAGATATTACCAGTCTCTTCGCAGAGGCTCATGGGGTCTCTGTTGACGGTGTCGTTTGGTGCTGATGTTTTCTTGTAATCCATCGTTTTATAGTTAAATGTTTTCTTGTTCCTGTTTGTTTTTCTTCTTCTTTTTTGACTTCGCTGTGCTTTCCTCCAACTTGCCGTCTTTCTTCACGACAAGCTCATCTTCATCATCCAGAATGACTCCCTTTCTGGAAACGACGCGCTCCGAATGGTTGAAGATGGCCTGCGCCTCCTTCATATAGTCGCTTTCAGGGAAATCGTTCTGGAAGGCATAGAACTCGTCTATCGCATCGCGGAAACGTTCCACTCGCTTCTCTTCGACACTCTGACGGGCAAGATGATATTTGGCTCGAAGTGCCAGTATGGAGAGCTCTTCGCGGAGATTGGCAGAAGCATACGGATAGTCCTTCAGGGCATTCTGGGCTGTCACTACGCAAGCCTCATAGTTGTTGCCGCCATAGATGCAGTTGAAAGTGTAAGTGCCGAGGTCGTAGTAGAGCTTGGCCGACTGATACTCCTTCATGACGAGCTTGTCCTGCATGTCGTAGATGATTGCATGAGCCTGTTCCTTCAGGTTCGTTTCAGGGCAATAGTCGAGGAAGTTCTGGAACTCTCGGATGGCCTCCATCGTGCTTGTCTGGTCGAGACGGATGTCAGGCGTCTGCTTGTAGAGGGAATAACCCGCATTGTAGCGTGACATTTCCATGTAACTTCCCTTCGGATAGGTCTGATAGTACTTCTTGAAGAACATGACGGCCGACTCATAGTCTCTTGCCTTCAAGTTGCTTTCGCCAAGCATATAGAGGCTTTCCTCGCCATAACTTGTTCCCTTCAAGGGAGCGAGCAAAAGGCTGAAGAGCTCGGAAGCCTGACGATAATGGCCGTCTGCATAAAGAGCCTTAGCTGCCTCGTACCTGTACTCGTAATCAGTACTTTTAAGCACATTGGTGTACTCGCTGCAAGCACTAAAAAGCAGCAAGCAGGGGACAAAAAGCAGAATTATAAGTCGATTCGTACTCATATCAGGGCGCAAATATACCACTTTTTGCATTCTCCGCCAAAAAATGGCCGAAGAAAAAAGTGCTTAAGCACCTTTTTTTAATCTTTCTTAGCTTTCTGAGGGTCGTAAATGGCCATTCCAACGAACGAATCGGCACAACCATAATAGAGATACCACTTGCCTCGGAACGGCACAAGCCCTTCGATGAAAACTGTTCCTGAAGGATATTGCCCACTCTTCTCGAAATCGTCTTCCGGATAGAAGAATGGCTCATCCAAGCGGTCCAGAAGTTTCGTAGGGTCTTTCAAGGAGAAGAGTGCCTGCCCGGCACAATAAGCTCCCGAAGCATAGCACTGGTCGCCATCATTGCCTCCCTTGTTCTTGCCGTTGTAAAAGAGCATGATGCCCCTCTTCGTCTTGATGGCTGGAGGGCCGCATTCCACGAGTTGACTGTCGAAGAACCCCTTTCTTGTGTCCATGACATGAAGGAGCTTGCCGTCTTCTGCCAGCATAGGTTCCCAATGAATCAGGTCGTCGCTTGTAGCAATATTGACGAAGTTCTCGCCCCAATACATCATGTACCTGCCTTTGATACGGGCAATGACTTGCCTGCCGTTTTTCATCTCCGTCACTATCGAGCCAGACTTCGTGTAGCCTTTGCTGAGCTGACTTTTGTGGTCGTCGGAGAAGATTGGACCATGCTTAGTCCAATGGACGAGGTCTCTTGAAGTGGCGACACTCAGTCGAGCCAGTTTGTGGTTCCAACTCGTATAGGTCATGACATAAAGGCCGTCTTCAGTCATGCAGACACGCGGGTCTTCGCAACCGCCTGGCACATCGAAATCCTCCCACTCATCGCCACCAGGAAAGAGGACGGGAGCGCCATGATGCTGGAAGTGGATGCCGTCTTCACTAAAAGCATAGCCGATGCGAGAAGTCCTCGAACCAATGCCTTTTGCAATGTTGTCTTCGGCTCGATAGAGAAGCGCTATCCCACCATTAATGATGGTTGCAGCAGGATTGAAGGTCTCGCTGTTCTCCCATTGCGCTACCCTCTTCCACATCGGACAATAGAAGCGGCTCGTCGTATCAGGGCGGACAATCGGATTTGCTCCGACAGGTCTTTCAAAACCAAGCCAAGCCCACTTCTTTTCCGTGTTAGGAGTCTTTTGTGCATGCAAAGAAAGCAAGAGCATAAACGAAGCTAATAGTGTGAAAATACTTTTTCTCATAACTGTTCAGCGATTGTGAATATGTAACCTTGAAATGGGTTCTCTATTGTTTTCAGTTCGATTCCTTGCAGATTGGCGGGATTGAGGACGGAATGCAGGTCATCAATGATGCCAGTTCCTTTGAGTTTCAGGACTGCCTCTTTTTGTGTCCAAAGCCGAGTAAAAGCAATGTCTGGGAAAGGAGAAGAAAAGATTTCTTCCGATTCCTGAGCGCTCATTGTATGGCGAACGAGGTCTTCTTTTGCCGTTCGGATGCGTTCGATATCCAAGCCACAAGGCCGATTGCCAACGAAGCACCCTACAGCCTCTTTGCAATGACTGATGCTGAAATGAACTTGATGATATTCAGGCAGATAGGGCTTGCCATGCTCATTGAAGGCAAAAGCCGGCATTCCATTGATTCCAAAGACTTGCCGAAGCCCTCTCAGCAGCTCGATATAGCCGACTGCACACTCTCTTCTGCCTTGCAAATGTTTATAGCGCAAAGCCTGTTCTCGCCGCCATTCAGGCAGAGAAGCTATGAGCCTCTCAGTCTGCTCTTCGCTCATCTCCGCAATATGGTCGTTGATGCAAAGCATTTGTGGTGGTTCGTTTGCCTTAATTGTACGATTGTGAATGCGAAGTTACGAAGAAATGCGCTAACCGCCAAACATTTAACTGAAATTCTTTGCCAGGCTATCTGCCACAACTGCGGCCATGCTCCAAGCAGCCTGCAGGTTGAAGCCACCCGTAATGCCGTCAACGTCAAGCAGTTCGCCTGCAAAATAAAGGCCAGGATGCTGTCTCGCTTCAAGCGAACTGATGTTGATGCAAGCCAGGTCAATGCCGCCACAAGTGACGAACTCTTCTTTGTACTGGCCTTTGCCTTCAATCTGATAGACATCGGACGTGAGCGTTGCACAAAGGCGATTCAGGTCGCGCTTGGAAAGCTCATTCCATCGCTTCTGCAAGTCGATATGAGCACGAACGAGCAGATGTTGCCAAAGCTTTGCCGAAAGCTGACGAGGATATTCATTGGCAACTTGCTTGCGAGTACTATCCTGTTGTAAATCATGGAGTTGCTGCAAAGCCTCCTGTTCGTCTTGAGTATTGAGCCAATTTATGCAAAGTTGTGCCTGATAATGATGTTCTGCAAGATACTTGGCAGCATAACTTGAGAGGCGAAGAATGGCTGGGCCGCTCAAGCCCCAATGCGTAACAAGCAAAGCGCCTTCGGCTCGCATCTTTGTACTTGCAATACTTGCCGTAACTAGCTCAACCACACAACCCATCAGACTTGTCAAACTGCTGTCTTTGATGCAAAAAGTGAAGAGCGATGGAACAGGCTTTATGATGCTGAGTCCTGTTAAGTGGCGAAAGAGGGCAAAGCGCTCGATTGTAGGCAGACCTCCCATCGTGCAAACCACCTTGTCGAAGTGGCGCGGCTTCTTGTTCTCGTCGACAAAGGAAACTGAGTAGCCCTCTTGTCCTGGAGTTATATCATTGATTTTGTGAGAGGTGTATAGAACGACGCCTTCTTCTTTCATGCGAAGCAAGAGCGTCCTGACAATTTGCATGGCATCTTGCGAAACAGGAAAGACGCACTCATCTTCCTGCGTGACAAGCCGAACTCCTTCCCCTTCGAACCAAGCCATCGTATCTTCTTGACTCCAATGTCGAAGGGCACGTTTCATGAGTTGTTCGCCTCGAGGATATGCCTGCTTGAGTTGACCTATTTGTCGGAAGGAATTGGTCAGGTTGCAGCGTCCTCCACCAGTTATCGAGACCTTTGTCAAAGGATGTTTCCCTGCTTCGAAGACCTCGATTTGCGCTTCCGGCAACTTACGCTTGAGCAGGATGGAACAAAGGCACCCTGCTGCTCCGGCACCGATGATGCAAATCTTCATTTTTGGAGGCGAATGATGCGGATGCCCGTTTGGCTGGGATGTTTCTGCATATATTGGTAGAGCGTCATGGGCTCGAGCACGACTTTCTTGTGAATGCTGCTTGCATTAAGGAGGTGCAGCTTGCCGTCCTTTCCCCAGACAGCAAAGCCGACGTGACTGACGTCGAGACCTTTCTTATTAGTTGTTATGGCGATGATGTCGCCGTCTTTAACGCAGTTGAGTATCTTCTTGCTGCCCCCCACTCTTTCCTTCGGAATGTAGCGAATGGTGGCTCCAGAAACGCGCTTCTCCATTTCGGCAATGAGCCTGCGCTCCTCCATATTGACTTTGAGCAAGGGATAGGAATCGGGGTGCTCGCTCATATAGGTCAGGCTAAGCTTCATCGGCACAGAGATGCTCGTTGGAGGCACGATTTCCTTGACCAGACCAAGTTTCGTGCCCGACTGAATCCATTGACTGAAATAGTGATTCCGGCTCTTGTAGCCGTCGATTTTCCCGTTGTCGTAACGAAGTTTCTGCAGCCATGAAAGGTAGTCTTTCCAACTCTTGCTGCCGTGACTCGTCGTGAGAGCGAGGGCACAGCAATTCTCGACCAAAGTAGTGCAGTCCAGGCTCTGAAGGTTGATGGCAAGATGCTCCTCCATAGCCTTGATTTCGAGCGTATGAGCCACATAAGGGAGGTTCATCAATTGCTTCGCGTAGAAGATGGTAAGAGGCTCATTCACAGGAGCTTTTGAGCCTTTACCCAACAGTTCAACGACACGAAGGCTATCGTCTTTGGTGTAACTGACTGACTGTGCGTTTACAGGCAACAGACAGCAGACAACGGACAACAGAAAGAACAGTATTCTCATTACTAATTTTCTTCTTTTGGCAATTTAACTAAAGCTGTGACTGCGAAAGTGACGAGACAGAAGCCCATCACAGCGATGAAGAACTGCTGATAGCCCATCTGGTCGGACATCCAGCCGCTTACCATGCCTGGCAACATCACACCTCCGAGATATTGGAAAGCCGTGCAAAACGAGAAGACCGAAGTGCTCCTTTCGCCATGAGAGAAGCTGACGAGATAGAGCGTGTATGCCGTGAAACCAAGCCCGTAGCCCACCTGTTCGATGAAGACGCAAGTGGCAATGAGCGGCAGACTTTGCGACTGGACGAAGCTCAGATAGACATAAACGATGTCGGGCAAGGTGATGCAAAGCACAAGTGGCCAGAGCATCTTCCTCAGGCCGAACTTCGAGACGAGCCAGCCGCCTACGATGCCTCCGCCAAGCAGTCCGATGACGCCCAAAGTACCATAGACAAAGCCGTACTGCACATCCGTCAGCGCCAAGCCGCCTTCAGCGACAGTCCGTTTCAGGAAGAGCGGCACAATCTTCGTCAGCAAGCCTTCGGGCAAGCGGAAAAGCAGGATGAAGAGCAGAGCCGTGATGAGGTGCGGCTTCGTGAAGAAGACCTTCAGCGTCAAGCGAAAATCCTCGAGGACGGAAGTCCGTTGTCCGTGGTCCGTTGTCTGCTGTCCTTCTACCTTTGGCAACGCCTTCCAATGATAAGCTGCAAGCATCAGCATGAGGCCTGCAACGGCAAGGAAAGTGATGCTCCAAGACAACGGAATGCTCATCTCGCTCTTCTGCAGCAAGCCAGCCAGCATGACCAGACCACCCTGCCCCAGCACCATTCCGATGCGATAGAACGTATTGCGGAGGCCGACATAGAGTTCCTGGTCTTTGTTCGAGAGGCCGAGGATGTAGAAGCCGTCGGCACAGATGTCGTGAGTGGCGCTGCCGAAGGCAATCAGCATGAACAGGGCAAGCGACGCCTGCAACCAGAAACTGGTGGGTAGTGTGAAAGCCAACGCAGCCAACGCAGCACCGATGAACAGCTGCATGGCGAGAACCCACCAGCGTTTTGTCTTAATGCCATCGACGATAGGACTCCACAGCGGTTTGATAACCCACGGCAGCCCCAGCCAGCCCGTATAGAGCGTGATTTGCGTGTCTGTCAGCCCCATCTCCTGATAGAGAACGAGCGACATCAACATGACGGCAGCATAAGGAAGCGATTCGCCCAGATAGAGACTGGGCACCCAAAGAAGCGGTTTTGACGTTTTCATCCAATCCTGTTTTTGTGGCACAAAGATACGACAAATAATTCAAAATTCAAAATGCAAAATGCAAAATTATCGCATTGCTTAACAACATTTAATTCAAATTGCAAAATTCAAAAAATGCCCGCGAAATGATGATGTCATTTTTTCGTTTGTTTACTTTGTTGACTTTTGTTGACCGAGTGGGAGGGAACCGCAAGCAGGGGCATGGGTAGTTTGGATTGCGATTGTATAGTGTTAAATTGGCCACTTTAACGTGTTACGTTTGCAATCATAGCATTGTGCGTTTCGAATCATCGTTGCAAGGCTGCGTTTAAGCGAGTGCAGAGCCAAATCCGGATTTTCAGCTCTGTACAACCATACAAAACGTACAAAACGTACAAGCGAAAAAAGAGGCACACGAGGTTTTCTATATTATATTATTAAGGAGATAATTACTTATTATATTATATTATATTTAATATAATATAATATATAGTCTTCGCATTTCTCAAAAAAATGGTTGTACGTTTTGTACGGTTGTACGGATTCTTTATCAAAGCCGTTTCATCTGCCAGAAAAATTGCTGGTCATGGCAGAAAATCCAGAACCTACGAAAAACCCCTCTAAAACGCCCCAGAATCGCTTCAAATCCCTTTGACGTATATTTAACCTCCAAGAAAAAAAGAAGCGTTCTACGTGCCCTAAAAACGAGTTCTTAAAATTCTATGAATTTTACCTCCTCAAAATCCTGCCTCAAAAACCTCACAAATATCCTATGGACAGTTTTAAGCATTTAAGCAAATTAAGTTTGTCTTTTTGCTATAACATAATAACAAAATAACATTGTTATTCTGAGAGAGAACCGATGGTTTTCATCTGGCATTGTGCATGATGCGATAGCCTGCAAGGCGGTCATAGCGAGAACCTTGCTGACGATAATAGACCAGAACCTCGTACTCGTTCTCCGTTTCGAAGAAACTGCCCATCGTACGCTGCGTCAGTCCGTCCTTCTGAATGAACTCGTAGCTGTAATAGCCCTGCTTCAAGAGGATGGCAGCATGGTATTGCTGATGTGCGGCATCGTACTCCATCTTGCAGTCGGGATTGAATGTCTGCCCACTCCACCAGCCGCTCACATAAACATCGCCTCCAGGCAGACGAGGACTCTCCAAAAAGAAATGAATCACGACGTATTCAGCCGTCGTCCAATCGTCGTAGTTGTCCGAACTCCTCACCACATAAACGCCGTTCTGGTCCTCAGAATAGCTGTAGGAATTGTCTATGACGGCCGGAAAGAGCGTGGCATGCCAGTAAGGCTCGAACCAGTCGATTCGGTCCACTCCAGTAGCAGTCCGATGCACATCCAGAATCTCGAAGCGATGGTATTCGTTGCCAGCAGGAAAGATGAGATTGCGATTGTGCGTGAACTCGATTCCGTTGGCTTTGCGGACGTTTGGAACCAGCCCGTCTATCCTGCTGTCCCAGCGACGGTTCTGCATCACGATGACCTTCAGTTCCCTTTGAGGGTCAAAGACTTGCAGACCTCCGTAGCCTATGGAAAGCGTCATTTGCTGGTGGCGGTCGTTGAAGTCTATGTCGGTATTGCTGCTCAGTTCTGCGATGATGCCAACCTCGCGCTCGTAGATGCAAAAACGGGCTTCGATGACAGGCTCGTCCTCGGCATCCTCCTCGTAGATGCGGACGCGATAGTTGCCGCTCAGTCGCAGCCGAATCTCCTTCGAGGGAACGCGAAGCCGATAGTGCGTATAGATTTGCGTCGTGTTGAAACTCTTCTCGTAGTCCTCGATGAGCTGGTCGTTCAAGCCCTCCAGATAGTCGCTCTCGAAGATGCCGTCAGTAGGCTGCCAATCCCAATCGCAATGGTCGATGTGATAGCGATAACGCTTGTAGTCGTGGCTCATCTCGTCCCACTCGATGTCGATGTGCTGATGGCCTCCATAGAGCAGATAAGGCGGCAAAGTCGGGTCGTCGTCAACAGTCAGAGTGAGCGTCTTAATGTTCCGATTGAAGACTTGCTGAACTTGAGCTTTTGAAGACAACGGACAACTGGCAACGGACAACAGAAGAAAGAGGATGCGAAGAATGTTTCCTTCGTTCTTGGATGGGTTGCTCTCGCCCTTCAAGACAGGCAATTGCCAATGATATTTGACTGCAAGGATGCGAATCAGGATGACGATGAAAGCACTCAGCAGAGCACTGATTTCGACACTCAATCCCAGTTCCAGGCAAGCGACATAAGCCAACCCTCCTGCCACACAAGCAAGGGCATAAATCTCGCTTCTGAAGATAAGCGGAACATCGTTCATCAGGACATCGCGAATGATGCCGCCTCCAGCTCCAGTCACGGCTCCCATCGTAATCGCCACCCAATAAGGATGACCGAAAGTGAGCGCTTTCTCAAGACCTACAACATTGAAGAGCGCAAGGCCGATGGTATCGAAGATGAACCAGGTATAGTTGTGATGGATGATGTACTTGCCGAACATTCCCACAGCCAATACGGCAAGGGCACAACAGACGAAATAGCTTCCATTCGTCATCCAAAACGGATTGACGCCAAGCATGAGGTCGCGAATCGTCCCGCCACCAATAGCAGTCGCCATGCCCACAATCCAAGCACCGAAAATGTCGAATTGCTTGGTCGAGGACAGGCGGACACCCGAGATGGCAAAGGCAAAAGTGCCGATGAACTCGATGATGACGAACGTGACGGGCAACCTCAATGTATCGCCCATATCCTGCAGGAACTCCAAGAGCATGACTCAACTGCGAACTATTCCGTCAGCCCTACTTTTGTCCATTCGTCGAGCAAAGCCTGAGCGTCTCGCTTTGCAGTTTCGGCATCAACCTCGTATTCCTGCTGAAGCAGGGAAGCCATAGTCTCGGCATCGAAATCCTTATCGACGATATTCTTCCAAAGGTAAGTAGCCGATTCGTTGAGACTGATGACTTTGTTGAAGTCGATGTTCTCTCTGCCATAAGCCACGATGATGTGCTCACCGCAGACTTCACGAAGTTCAAATCCTTTCTTGATTCTCATCTTATTGCGTTATAAATTAAAAGCAAATATCTTCTTATCGGTCGCAGCTTTCGCCACAATTTGATGCGACGAACGAGATTAGGGTCGTCAGCCGGAATGATACGATTCGGACGGATGTATTGCGTCACCACTCCACTCACATCCCCTTCCTTGCAAAGCTCCACACCTTTCAGGTTGCCATCGCCTTGAAGCGTCAGGTCATCGCCATGCTTCTCGATGATACGGTGCAAGACATAATGTCCAGGAGCAATCTGAGCAAGAACGGCATCACCAATGTTGTATGAGTCGCGCTTCTCGAGAAAAACCCTGTCTCTGGTATGCTCAATGAAAGGACGCATACTATAGCCCTTAACATAGATGGCATAAGGCTTCCCCTCTCGCAACATTTGCGAGACTTCGCCCAGCCAAGCATCGTTAGGAAGCTCATGTCGAGGCTGATTCGATGTGGTTCCGTTGCGCTTCCGATAACGCCTCCGAAAAGGAGTCAGCAAGACTCGCGTCAATCCTTTTATGAGTTCTTTCATTTCGCTATTGTATCGTGGCAAAGGATGGCTGCTTCTGCATTTGGCAAGCACCCCAGTTCGTACATTCCTACAAGATGGATGAGCTCGCTGATGCTATCGCAAACACCTTTATAGACGCGCTCGTCCCACTTCATATTGCTCATGGCAGGCAAGAGGTTGCAGAAAGCTTCAATAGGGCTGAGTTTGCGGATGGTATTCTCTGGTCGCTGCTGAATACGGACAAGACCTCCTATCGGAGCTTGAATGTTTCGATAACAAGCCGTCTTGCCACTCCATGGACTTCCGTAGATGATGGCTTGGCCGTCAATGACTCGAACCACGGGATTGTCATCGTTCATCAGGTCGCAACCTGGAATATTGTCGTACCAAAGGCGTGTATGCGTGCTTTTGCCTGTCCCGCTTGGAGCAGTCATGAGATAACCTTTCCCATCGCAACGAATCACGGAAGCATGCATAAGCACCGTACCCATTTGAGCTGCGGCAAACGCGTAAGCCATCATGATGGCATTGTTCAAGCCGTAATTGCGTTGTGCCCAAGTCTCTCCGAAAAGCGAAACCTGGCAGATACTGAAATCGGCATTGCTTTGCATGCGACTGCAAAGCTCATTTCTGACATCGTGAATGGTGTACTGGTAGCCTCCATCAGGCATGCGACAAACACCATGGTCGCAACCTCCACAATCGAACACACCTATCTCGTCGCCACTTTCTTGCCAATCGATATGGTCGTCAACAGTCAGCGTAAAAAGCAGCTCTTCTGGCTTCTCCTCCAATCGGAACGGGGCAAACGAGGGAATCAGCCTCTCGTCGTTCGCCTCATCAACAAAAACAACGGCAAGGGAATGGCCGCCTATCTTATAGTAATTGGTCTTCATTCTGTGCCCTCCTCGATATACTTCTCTGCCTTGAAGCGGAACTGACTGATATCAACAAGTATCATTCGCAAGTCTTTGCTCTGGACATATCGTTTGTGCAGGGAAAGGTATTTGCGTTCCATCTTCTTCCTACTTGGGCTGAAGAAGACGCTTGGAACGTAAGGACCACCTTTGTAAGCAGCTTCCAGATAACGCTGGAACTGGAAAGAATAGAGCTGACGGTCGGCCAGGAACTTCGTCTTCTTTTCGATTGTGATACTGTCCACCAATTGCATATCAGTGATGAAAACCATCGAATCGATCAAGGAAAAGCCAACGCCAATCATATAGACTGGTTTCTGCACAACCTTCTTCGGCTTGGCTTCCAGAGACTGCAAAGCGAATACACAAAGTATTGCCAGACATATTAACTTCAAAGAGTTATTCATTTATTTATTGTTTTTGCGGGCACAAAGATACGAAAAATCCCCGAACCCGCAAAAGGATTCGGGGAAATAACTTGTTAACTTGTTCAACTTGTCAGTTTGCCGACGCGTTTTATTCGTCCAGCTCAATCACATAGCTGACCTTTCTGCCGCTTGGAGTGATGGCTTTAATCCAAAGAGTACGGTCAGTACTTTGGTTAGCACTCTTCACAGCTTCCTCCCAATCTTCTACTGTCTGCATCTTCTTATCGTTGACTTGCAGAATGATTGTGCCTTTAGCTGCTCCAGCAGTCTTCATCTTGCCATTGCGGATAGCAGTAACGGTCAGGCCATAGTTGATGCCAAGCGACTTCTGTTCTTCTTCGCTGATAGGTTTGAGAGCGACTCCCATCTGGTCGAGGTCAACCTCTTCCATCACTTTCGTGGTGCCTTGAGTGTTTCGCAAAGTCACGTTTACCTTGTACTCCTTCTTGCCACGCTTATAGGTGATGTTCACCTTATCGCCAGGACGATGCTGGGCAATGGCTTCCTGAAGTTCAGACATCTTGGTGACTTTCTTTCCGTCAAATTCGGTCACGACATCGCCTTTCTCCAATCCAGCTTCTTCGGCAGCACTTGCATCGCTCACCTTATCTACATAAACGCCTTCCACCACATCGAGGTCAGGGTCGTTTCCCTTAGCCTTCTCGTTGTCTATCCAAGTCGAGACGTCGATTCCCTGCACACCGAGGATAGCACGCTGAACGGTTCCATAGACTTTGAGGTCGGCCACAACCTTATTCATAATGGAGGTTGGAATAGCGAAGCCATAACCGCTGTAACTGCCTGTCTGACTGTAGAGCATTGCATTGATGCCCACCAGTTCGCCTTTCTCGTTGACAAGAGCGCCACCAGAATTGCCGCTATTGATGGCAGCATCGGTCTGGATGAAGCTCTCGATACCATTTGCGCCAAGAGAACGAGCCTTAGCGCTCACAATGCCAGCAGTCACAGTACTGGTCAGGTTGAAGGGATTGCCGACTGCAAGCACCCATTGCCCGAGCTTGAGGTCGTCGCTATTGCCTATCTTGATGGCAGGCAGGTCCTTAGCATCTATCTTGATGAGCGCAAGGTCTGTATTGGCGTCGCAACCAATGATGCGACCCTTGAACTCGCGATTGTCATTGAGTTTCACCTCGATCTCGTCAGCCTCGCCAACTACATGATTGTTCGTCACGATGTATCCGTCGTTGGAAATGATTACGCCGCTACCTGCAGCATGGCGGTCAGGCTGCTTGTATTCGCGTTCCTGAGGCTGTCCGCCTCTGCCACCAAATCCGAAGAAGTCGCCAAAGAAATCGCTGAACGGATCTTGAATCTGCACTCTTTGAGTCTTGCCCGTCTGCGTTACCTTTATATATACGACACTTCCCACAGCACTCTCGGCTGCCCCAGTCAAATCGACATAACCGCCAACTGGAGCTGAAACGGCAGGCATCGCTGCTGCAGGCTCAGGAGAGAGAGGTTGACCACTTGATGCCGTTCCTCTAACAACGGCACCAGTAACTGCACTGCTGCCCAAGATGAGCAGGGCTGCACCAAACCAATTTTTCGTTGTCTGTTTCATAATGCTATTTAGTTTTTAACGATTAATATTCGTGTTGATTCACGACGCAAAGGTAAATACATTTTCCATTATACCCGCCATTTTTTCCCAATCTTTAACACACTCCATCTGTCGCTTAACGGTTCTTAAACAGAGTGGAAAGGTTTTTTACATTTATTTATCTGTATCTGAAAACCTAGGATACAAAAACAATGCCAAACCCGAAACTTGACATATTGGCTGACATAAAAGGAGTCGTCGGAAAAGATAACCTGTGAAGTTTGCAATCGTAAAGTGCCACGTTTGCAATCGTAACGTTTTATGATGGCAATCGTATAGTGTTATGTTTTGATTTTAACCAGCCTATGTTTTTCGATGACGACTTCCTCAAACAACATGTTCGTTCGGAAAAATAATCAAACATAAAAGAAAAACTTAGGTTTTCCTTTTGTTTTTCGCTCACTTATTCGTACCTTTGCCCCCAGAAAAAGGCAGTGAACCGGCTTGTCGCTGCTTGGTTTGTCCCTTCGAAGGGCATTGCCGAGGAGAGGAAAGTCCGGGCAACACAGGGCATCTCGCTTCCTAACAGAAAGAGGTCCGAAAGGGTCAGTAAGTGCAGAAGAAAACAACCGCCTCCTTCGTGAGGTAAGGGTGAGAAGGTGAGGTAAGAGCTCACCAGGTCGGCAGCGATGTCGATGCTGTGCACTCCGAGAGTTGAAAGTTCATGTAAACCGGCGAATACAAAGAGAGAGCGGCCCGCTCGAGCTGGAGGGTAGAACGATAGAGGGCAGTGGTGACACTGTTCGTAGATAAATGGCAAGCAACCCCTTTTCTGGGGTTACAGAACCCGGCTTACAGGTTCTCTGACTTTTTTTTATGAAAAGATGGTAAGTTTAGAGCATATATGGAGCGTCAATGAAAAGCGACTCAGCCGTATGGAACGACTGGGACTGAGGATATTGAAGCGGTTCGTCATCACTTGGGAATGCATCAAGAAGAACCACATCATGAGCTATGCCTCTGCCCTCACCTATAGCAGCATGCTGGCAGCCGTCCCAGTTCTGGCCATCATCTTCGCCATTGCACGAGGCTTCGGCTTCGACACCATCATCGAAACAAAGCTGAGAAACTCGCTCGAAGGAAACCCTGACATTGCCGACACAATCCTCTATTTCGTGGAGTCCTACCTCCAGCACACCAAAGGTGGCGTCTTCATCGGCATCGGTCTGATATTCTTGCTCTACACCTTGCTCTCGCTCACAGCAAACATCGAGGAAGCATTCAACACGATTTGGTACGTCAAACGCTCACGAACAATCTATCGGCAAATCATCGACTACTTCGGAGTCTTCCTGCTCCTGCCATTCGTCGTAGTCATTATGAGCGGTCTGGGCGTATTCCTGCAGACATTCCGCACCCTATTGCCTGACACACAACTGCTCAGCAAGACAACAACCTTCTTCCTCCATGTCTCGCCCATCATCTTCGCAATACTGGTCTTCATGTTGCTCTTCAAAACAATGCCAAACACTCGAGTCAAGTGGAAACACACACTTTGGCCGAGCATCTTGGCAGGAACCATCTTCATGGTTGTCGAATGGGTTTACGTACACTACCAGATCAAGTTGAGCGCATACAACGCCATCTACGGCTCCTTCGCAGCCATTCCATTGTTCATGCTCTGGTTGCAAATATCATGGTACATCTGTCTGTTTGGAGCACAACTGTGCTATGCCAACCAAAGCATCCACACATATGCTTTCGAACGCATCAGCGATGAACTTAGCAGACGCTATCGCGATACACTCATCCTCTTGCTGATGAGCCGCATTTGCAAGCATTTCTCAAACGGCCTGAAACCCTTCACAGCCCATCGCCTTGCCGTTGACACACACCTTCCAGACAGCCTTGTAGGCATTCTTCTCGGCGAACTGACAGAAATGCAACTGCTTGTCGAAGCACACAACGAACCAGGAGACGAGCCACACTACCTGCCAGCAATCGACATTCACCGTATCACAGTAGGAATGGTCACTCGTCGCATCGACTCTCACGGCATAGAAAATCCGTCACTCGTCTGGCAGACAGGAACACCAGAATGGGATGCTCTACGCAGTCTTCGCAACGAAAACGAAGATGCGCTCCTCATCGAATTATAGCTGGCAAACAAAAGTAAAGTGGTCCGCAAAGACTTGTTCGCAATGTGGACGCGAACGGAAAAGACCGAAAATAGTGCTGCCGCTACCACTCATAGAAGCATAAGCAGCTCCCTGAAGATATAGTTCTTGTTTGATTTCCGCTAACAAAGGATGATTGGAGAAGATGCTCTCTTCAAAATCATTTACCATTCTACCCACCCATTGCCCTACAGGTAACTTTATTGTTTCAAGCAAAGAATAAGCGGGTTTGTGGGGATGAACTCCCGCATAGGCTTCGCGAGTGGAAACATACACTTCCGGCTTAACAAGCATCAAGTACCATCCATTCAAATTAAACGAGATAGGTGTAAACACATCACCAATTCCTTCAGCATACAAAGGTCTTGGATTAATGAAGAATGGGCAATCGGCTCCAAGCTTGCCGACAAGCAGTTTCATTTGCTCCTCAGAAAGCGGAAGGTTGTAGAGCTTGGCAAGCGTCTTGACCATACAGGCAGCATCACTACTGCCTCCACCCAATCCAGCTCCACTAGGAATGACTTTCCTCAAATCAATGCTTAATGCAGGCACAGAGAATCCCTCTTGACGAAGCAAGCGGACTGCTCGCAAGACAAGATTGTCCTGCACATCACCCTCTAATGGATTTCCACCCAACATCAACACATCTTCGCCTTCACTTTCCCTTATCGTCAGCTCGTCATAAAACGGAACAGGATAGAAGATTGTCTGCAAGTTATGATAGCCATCGGAACGACGCTCAATGACATTCAGACCTAAGTTGATTTTGCAACCAGTCTTTATGAAGTGATGTTGGTTCATGTTAAATATGTAATTCTGTACTTTTTCTTGTGCAAAGTTAACATTTATCAGGTAAAAACAAACATCAAAAGAGGATTTTTATGCAAAAAAGCAAAATCCCATTAAATATAATTAGGTATATTGGAGGGAAAAATATATCTTTGCATGATTTTGGAGATAAATGGACAAGAAAGATACCATAAAGCACAAGGGCATCGTTGAAAGCATTGGGACAAAGAGTTGTTGGGTGCGAATTCTGCAGGCATCAGCTTGCAGTAGTTGCGAAGCTCGAAAACTTTGCCGAAGCAGCGAGAGCAAAGAGAAGCTAGTAGAAGTCAAGGGACACTACCCTACTCTGCAAGTCGGCAACCAAGTGACGCTTGTAGGTTCGGTCCGACAAGGGCTTCGGGCAAGTGTTCTGGCTTACGTCATTCCGCTCATCTTGATGCTCGTCGCTCTTTTCGCTGGCACTCGCCTTGGTGGAGACGGCATTGGAGCCTTGGCTGCTTTATTGTTCCTTGCCCTCTATTACGGCGTACTCTTCTTGCTTCGAGACAAGTTGGACAAGCAATTCTCCTTTAAAATAGAAACTAACTAAACAAAACATTATAAACATTATGAATGTAATTCTGATTGCAGTATTAGTGCTGGGACTCATCGGACTTGCCTCTGCGGTGATTCTGTTTGTTGTCTCTCACAAGTTTGCTGTGCATGAAGATCCGCGCATTGCTCAGGTGGGAGAAGTCCTGCCTCAAGCCAATTGTGGCGGTTGCGGCTATCCAGGTTGCTCAGGCTTTGCTGCTGCTTGCGTAAAAGCTGCTGACGAGGGAAGCCTGGAGGGCAAGCTCTGTCCTGTAGGAGGCCAACCTGTCATGGAACAGGTGGCAAGTATTCTCGGCATGTCTGTCGAGTTGGGTGCTCCAAAAGTGGCTGTCGTTCGTTGTAACGGCACTTGCGAGAATCGTCCTCGCTTGGCCCAGTTCGATGGTGCCAAGAGTTGTCGCGTCCAACAGATGACTGGTATGGGCGAAACAGGTTGTGGCTATGGTTGTCTCGGTTGTGGCGATTGCGTCTCAAAGTGTCAATTCGACGCCCTTCAGATGAATCCAGAGACAGGTCTGCCCGAAGTTAATGAGGAGAAGTGTACGGCTTGCGGTGCTTGCTCGAAAGCTTGTCCAAGAGGCATCATCGAAATTCGTCTCAAAGGTCCGAAAGGTCGCAGAGTCGTTGTCCTTTGCAACAACAAGGACAAAGGAGCCATTGCCAACAAGGCTTGCAAGGCTTCCTGTATTGGTTGTGGCAAATGCGTCAAGACTTGCGAGAAGTTCGAAGCCATTACGCTCGAGAACAACCTCGCCTACATCGATGCCGAGAAGTGCAAGATGTGCCGAAAGTGCGAGGAAGCCTGTCCGAAGGGAGCCATCCACGGATTTAACTTCCCACCGAAGAAAGAGAAGCCTGCAACGGCAGAACAACAAGTTGAACAAAATGTGTAAGCAGATATGAAGACATTTAAGATAGGCGGTGTTCATCCCGCAGAAAACAAGCTGTCTGCTTCAAGTCCTATTCGCGAAGCAGCTCTGCCAAAGCAAGCAATATTCAGTATGTTCCAGCATATCGGAGCACCTGCGAAACCAGTCGTTCAGAAAGGCGACGAGGTGAAGGTCGGCACATTGCTGGCCGAAGCTGGAGGGTTCGTAAGCGCTCCCATTCATAGCAGCGTGAGTGGCAAGGTCACAAAGGTTGATGTTGCTCTCGATGCAAGCGGTACTCGTCGCACAGCAATATATGTAGATGTAGTAGGCGACGAATGGGAAGAGAGTATTGACCGCTCCTCTACCCTCATCGAGTTGAGCGACCGTCCCGACCTCGACAGCAAGACAATCGTCGAAAAGATAAAGAATGCAGGCATCGTAGGCATGGGTGGAGCAACCTTCCCTTGCCATGTTAAACTCTCGCCTCCTCCAGGAAGCAAGGCCGAATGTGTCATAATTAATGCCGTAGAATGCGAGCCTTACTTGACAGCCGACCACAGGCTTATGCTCGAACATCCCGAGGAGATTCTCGTCGGACTGCAACTCATCATGAAGGCTGTGGATGTGAAGAAAGGCTACATCGGCATTGAGAACAACAAGCCTGATGCAATTGCTTTGATGACAGAAAAGGCAAAAGGTTACGAAGGTATCGAGGTTGTTCCCCTCAAGGTCAAGTATCCGCAAGGCGGCGAAAAGCAACTCATCGATGCAGTTATCGGCCGACAAGTACCTGCGCCTCCTGCCATTCCCATTAACGTGGGAGCTGTCGTGCAGAATGTCGGCACAGCTTTTGCCATCTATCAGGCTGTCATGAAGAACAAACCTCTGATTGACCGCATCATCACAGTTACAGGTAAGAGCGTCAAGCAGCCAAGCAACCTGTTGGCAAGACTTGGCACTCCTTTCCAGCAACTCATTGACGAATGCGGCGGCCTGCCTGAAGATACAGGCAAGATTATTGGTGGCGGCCCCATGATGGGAAAGGCTTTGCTCAATCTTGACATTCCTATGACAAAAGGTTCCAGCGGTTTGCTTATCATGAACGACATGGAAGCTCGTCGAGTTGAACCCCAGCCTTGTATCCGTTGTGCCAAGTGCGTCAGCGCTTGTCCGATGGGCTTGGAGCCCTATCTGCTCAGCAAGATGAGTGCGAAGGAAGATTGGGAAGGTGCTGAGAAGAACGATGTGGTTAGTTGCATCGAATGTGGCAGCTGCCAGTTTACTTGCCCAAGCAATCGTCCGTTGCTCGACATGATTCGCGTCGGAAAGTCAACCGTCATGGGTATTATCCGTAGTCGAGCCGCAAAGTAAAATAGTAAATTGTAAATCGACAAATAGTAAATGAAATGATGAAACCAATCATATCCCTTTCACCACATGTTCACGGAGGCGACTCTGTGCAGAAGAACATGTATGGTGTCTGCATCGCACTCGTGCCTGCCCTGCTTGCCAGCCTTTGGTACTTCGGCCTTGGTGCTGCTATCGTGCTTGCCACATCAGTGCTTTCTTGCGTCTTCTTTGAGTGGGCGATTACGAAGTTCCTGCTGAAACGTCCTGCTTGTACAATCTGTGACGGCAGCGCTATCCTGACAGGCTTGCTGCTTGGCTTCAACTTGCCGAGCAACCTGCCAATCTGGCTCATCATCATCGGTGCCCTTGTAGCTATCGGCATTGGTAAGATGACATTCGGAGGCTTAGGCCAGAACCCCTTCAACCCTGCCCTTGTCGGTCGTGTGTTCCTGCTCATCAGTTTCCCTGTGCAGATGACCACTTGGTCCGACAATCTGCACGACAGTATTGATGGCTGTTCTGGTGCAACTCCATTGAGCCTAATGCAGAAAGCCATTCTTGAAAAAGATCCTTCAATACTGAATGACTTACCTTCAAGTCTTGAAATGCTTTATGGACAGACAGAAGGTTCTTTAGGCGAAGTTAGCGCTTTGCTGCTGCTTCTTGGTTGTGCCTTTATGCTTTGGCGCAAGATTATCACTTGGCACATACCCGTCAGCATCCTCGGCACGGTTGCCATCTTCTCTGGCATCATGCACATCGTCAACCCGATTTATGCTATGCCGCATGTCGTGCTGATGAGCGGAGGCTTGATTCTCGGTGCTTGCTTCATGGCAACAGATTACGTCACATCTCCTATGACGGGCAAAGGACAACTCATCTATGGCGTTTGCATCGGCTTGCTGACAGTCATCATCCGTAACTGGGGAGCATATCCCGAGGGTATGTCCTTCGCAATTCTCATTATGAACGCCTTCACACCTCTCATTAATACCTATTGCAAACCAGAGCGTTTCGGCGAAGTCATCAGAAAGGAGGAAAAGAAATGAAGAAACTTGAATCAACTTGGTACAATATGGCTATCGTGCTGACGGCTATTGCAGTCGTTGCAGGTGCAGCCCTCGGTTATGTAAATAGCATAACGGCTCCGACCATCGAGGCCATCAAAAGTCAGCAAGAGAAAGAGGCCGAACAGCAAGTCTTGAACGGGCAGGAAGGCACTGCCATCAAGATAACCGATCCGAAAGGCTTCGGTGGAGCTTTGACCGTTATGGTAGGCCTTGCTCAAGACGGAACAATACTTGGCTACAAAGTGCTTGAGTCGAGCGAGACTCCGGGACTTGGAGCTAAGGCTCAAGACTGGTTCCAGAAGGGACAGAAAGGTGATATTATCGGCAAGCAAGCTGGTAATCTGACTGTCAGCAAAGATGGTGGCGAAGTGGATGCCATCACAGCTTCGACCATTACCAGCCGTGCTTTCCTGCGTTGCATCAACGAGGCATACAAGACGCTTTCCGAGAACTCTGATGCTCAAAGTGGTGCAAGTCCGCAAGCAGGCAAAAATAATAGTAATATATAATGTATAGGAGGAAACATCAATGAATAACATGAAAGTCCTGCTTAACGGCATTATAAAAGAGAA
>JAGCXU010000131.1 GCA_017961145.1 Bacteroidaceae bacterium
CGATAAACCGATGCAAGTCTCTCAGGCAGAGTTTCAGAATATGAAGGAAGAGATAGTGAAAGACCTCATCTCTCGACTCATGGAGGAGCAAGGACTTACGATGCAGGAAGCCTTTGACCGCGTCTATACATCGCGCCTGTTCAAGAAGCTCAGTGACCCTAAGACAGGGCTTTACTTTCAGTCTTCTGGCTATGCTTATAGCTTTCTGAAAGAGGAATGGTAATATCTTAACCCTAACCTTAACCTTAAGGAAGGTCATTATAAGAGAAGAGCCCTTCGCTGTTTAGCGAGGGGCTCCTCTTATTGTTTGGCTGTTCTTACTTCAGCACGCAGCAGGGAAAACCTTGGCGTGCCGATGTTATCACTTCAGTACGCCGAGCTCTTTACCGACCTTGATGAAGGCGGCGATGCACTTGTCGAGGTGCTCGCGCTTGTGTCCTGCGGAGAGCTGAACGCGGATGCGGGCCTCGCCCTTCGGCACGACAGGATAGTAGAAGCCTGTCACGTAGATGCCTTCCTCCTGCATCTTGGCAGCGAAGACTTGCGAGAGCTTGGCGTCGTAGAGCATCACGGCGCAGATGGCACTTTGCGTTGGCTTGATGTCGAAGCCTGCTGCCATCATCTTGTCGCGGAAGTAGTTGACGTTCTCCACAAGGCGGTCATGCAGTTCGTTGCTTTCCTTGAGCATCTTGAAGACTTCCAAAGAGGCGCCGATGATGCAGGGAGCCAAGGAGTTGGAGAACAGGTAGGGACGTGAGCGTTGACGCAGCAAGTCGATAATCTCTTTGCGACCTGTCGTGAAGCCACCAAGTGCGCCACCAAAAGCCTTACCCAAAGTTCCTGTATAGATATCGACGCGACCATAGGTGTCGGTCAGTTCGCTGACGCCGTGACCAGTCTTGCCTACGACACCTGCCGAGTGGCTTTCATCGACCATCACAAGTGCGTCGTACTTCTCGGCGAGGTCGCAAATCTTATCCATTGGGGCAACATTGCCGTCCATAGAGAACACGCCGTCGGTCACGATGATGCGGAAGCGCTGAGCCTGTGCTTCTTGCAGGCACTTCTCGAGTTCCTGCATGTTTGCGTTGGCATAACGGTAGCGCTTTGCTTTACACAGGCGAACGCCGTCGATGATGCTGGCGTGGTTGAGCGCATCGCTGATGATGGCATCCTCTTCCGTGAAGAGAGGCTCGAAGACACCTCCGTTGGCGTCGAAGCAAGCAGCATAGAGGATGGTGTCCTCCGTCTTGAAGTAGTCGCTGATGGCAGCCTCGAGTTGCTTGTGAATGTCTTGTGTTCCGCAGATGAAGCGCACGCTCGACATGCCGAAGCCACGCTCCTTCATCATGTTTGTTGCGCCTTCGATGAGTCGTAGATTGTCCGAAAGGCCGAGGTAGTTGTTGGCGCAGAAGTTGAGTACCTCTTTTCCTTTCACCTGAATGGCAGCCTTCTGCGGACTTTCGATGAGGCGCTCTTCCTTGTAAAGACCTGCTTCGCGAATCTCAGCGAGCGTCTGACTGAGATGCTGTTTCATCTTTCCGTACATGATTTAGTCGTTTAGGTGATTAGTTGTTTAGTCGTTTTGGTTTTGTTGTGCAAAGATACAAAATATTTTTTAATTCTTCTTTTCTAATTCTTATTTTCTTTGTAACTTTGTGGTCGCAAAAACTAAAACCACTAAATACACGAATGAAAAACATACTGATTATTGGCTCGACAGGACAGATTGGTTCTGAGCTAACGATGCATCTCAGAGGTATTTACGGAAACGAACACGTTGTGGCTGGCTACATTCCTGGAGCTGAGCCGAAGGGGGAACTCTTGGAGAGCGGTCCGTCGGCCCTCGCAGACGTGATCAAGTCGGAGACCATTGCAGATGCTGTGAAGAAGTACAACATCGACGCCATCTACAACCTTGCGGCTCTCCTGTCGGTTGTGGCAGAGTCGAAGCCTCGTCTGGCTTGGAGCATCGGCATAGACGGCCTTTGGAACATCCTGGAGATTGCTCGCGAGAACAAGTGCGCAGTATTTACTCCCAGTTCGATCGGCTCGTTTGGATTGGAAACGCCTCACGACATGACGCCTCAGGACACAGTACAGAGGCCTCGCACCATCTATGGTGTTTCGAAGGTGACGACAGAATTGCTGAGCGACTGGTACTTCCACAAGTATGGAGTCGATACGCGTAGTGTCCGCTTCCCAGGCATCATCTCCTACGTCACACCTCCAGGCGGAGGCACCACCGACTATGCAGTCGACATCTATTACTATGCCGTTCGAGGCGAACGCTTTACCTGTCCCATCAAGGCAGGCACACATATGGACATGATGTACATGCCCGATGCTCTCCACGCAGCACAGATGCTGATGGAGGCCGACCCGTCGCGCCTCGTTCATCGTAACGGCTTCAACATCGCAGCCATGAGTTTCGACCCTGAAATGATCTATAATGCCATCAAGAAGTACAAGCCCGAGTTCGAGATGGTGTATGACGTAGATCCCCTGAAACAATCGATTGCCGAGTCGTGGCCCAACCTGATGGACGACAGTTGTGCACGTCAGGAATGGGATTGGGAACACAAGTATGGGCTCGAGGAAATGACGAAGGACATGCTCGAGAAACTCTCAAAGAAGCTACTGTAAGCGCGACATCAAGTCCTTCCGAAAAGCAGACAAACAAAGAGAGCGTGCCACGTCGAAAAACGTGGCACGCTCTTGTTCTAAACATCACACGTGACGATGGCAAACGTCACACTTGATCTTTCCAATCGTCAAACGTGAAGTTTGCGATCGTAACACTATACGTTTGCAATCATAACACTATACGTTTGCCATCGTGGCACGCCTAGTTTTATCAGTTCACTTCGATGAGCACTTCGGAGAGCGTGGGATGGATGTGGACGGTCTCGCGCAACTGACGCAACGTGGCACCCAGCGTGATGTAGGCCGTCACTTCCTGCACGATGTCGGCAGCATGTGCTCCGAAGACATGAGCACTAAGCAACTTGCCTTCATCAGGCTCGCAGCAGAGCTTCACCAAGCCCTCGGTCTCGTTCATCGCCAAAGCCTTACCGTTGGCACGATAGAAGGATTTGTGACATTCGAACGGCGTGCCAGCTTCCTTTAACTGGTCTTCTGTGGGACCAACGCAGGCAGCTTCCGGCTCTGTGAATATCGCGGCAGGCATCACTTCGAAGCGAATCTTGTCCTCTATGCCAAGAATCTGATTCACAACATGTATGCCCTGCATCTCCGCAGCATGTGCCAGCATCTGACGTCCGTTGACATCGCCGATGGCATAGATGCCCTTTACCGTCGTCTCGAAGTGTTCGTCGACAGCGATTCCCTTGCGTTCATCGTAGTCGAAGCCCGCATTTGAGAAGTCTGGCGAAACGTTTGGCTTGCGACCAGTCGCCATCAAAATGACGTCTGCCTCTATGCTCACGTCCTTTCCTTTCTGCTCGAAGAGGACAGAAGAGCCTTCGATGGCTTTCACTCCAGAACCCATATAGAAGGTGATGCCACGCTTCTCGAGAAGCTTGCGAAGACGCTTCGCGATGTCGCTATCCACCATTGGCAGGCACTCTTTAAGGTACTCAACGACGGTCACTTCGCTTCCAAACTTCTGGAACACGCTTGCAAACTCCATGCCGATGACGCCTGCACCGATGATGCAAAGGCGCTTGGGCAGTTCTTTTAGCTGAAGTAACTCGGTGGATGTCACGACCTTCGGACTATCTGCACCAGGGATGGGCAGGAGTTTTGCGCTGCTTCCTGTAGCAACGATGATGTTCTTTGCAGTCACGCCACTCACGGTATGTGCGTCGATGAAGACGCCTTTCTCACGTATCAAAGTGATGTTGGGGTGGGAGAGAAGTGTCTCAACTCCACCTCGCAAGGCCTCTACGACTTGCCCTTGACGCTCTGTAGCTTCGGCAAAAGAAGAGGAATGTACGTAGGTCTTCGTCGGTATGCAGCCCACGTTGAGGCACGTGCCACCCACATGAACATCTTCGAAGATGGTAACTTTGAGGCCTTTCTTTGCTGCATAGACGGCGGCTTTGTAACCTCCAGGGCCGGCTCCTATAATTATAAGGTCAGTCATGTTGATAATTGGAAAATGTGAAAATTAGAGAATAAGAAGAGGTTGACATGTTCCCCCCTCTTATTCTCTATATTTCTTAATTTCTTATTCTTGGGCCCTCCAATAGGTCGTGATTGGATTCTTGGCCGCCAACACATCATCGACACGACCGATTGGCGTGTTGTGAGGCGCAGTCTTCACCAGTTCGGGGTCAGTCTTGGCTTCCTCCGCAATCTTGTGCATCACGTCGATGAACGCGTCGATAGTCTCCTTGCTCTCGTTCTCGGTAGGCTCTATCATGAGACTCTCGTGGAAGAGCAACGGGAAATAAATTGTAGGAGCATGGTATCCGTAGTCGAGCAAGCGCTTGGCAACGTCCATTGTTGTCACGCCTGTGCTCTTGTCTGCGAGTCCGTCGAAGACCACTTCGTGCTTGCAGAGGCCTTTGATGGGCAAGAGGTAATCGCCTTTAAGGCATTCCTTGATATAGTTCGCGTTGAGGGTTGCCAAAGGACCTACCTGCTTGATGTTCTCGCTTCCGAGCGACAGGATGTAGGCATAAGCCTTGAGCATCACACCGAAATTGCCAAAGAAGTTGCCGACAGAGCCGAGTGGTTTCTCTGCAAGACTCTGACCACCCCAGTCAACGATGAAGCCTTCCCATTCTGTCGGACCGTCCTCCGGGAAGTCGTAATTAACGACAACCTTCTTGACGCGAGGTGTCGGCAGGAACTGCTCTAAACCCTCACGAACACCGACAGGTCCGCTGCCAGGTCCGCCACCGCCATGAGGCGTGGAGAACGTCTTGTGCAGATTGATGTGCATCACGTCGAAGCCCATGTCGCCGGGACGGCACTCGCCGAGCAGCGCATTGAGGTTTGCGCCGTCGTAGTACATGAGGCCACCAGCCTTGTGAACCATCTCGGTAATCTCCAGGACACGCGGCTCGAAGATGCCCAGCGTGTTGGGGTTGGTCATCATCATGGCTGCGATGTTAGGACCTTCTAGTTGAACTAGTCTCTCTAGGTCTTCCAAATCAACTGTGCCGTTGGCGTCGCTTTTCACCTCGACGACCTCCAGGCCACAAACTGCTGCGGAAGCGGGGTTTGTGCCGTGAGCAGAGTCGGGGATAAGCACCTTTGTCCTGACGTCGCCTCGGCTTTCGTGATAAGCGCGGATGATCATCAGGCCGGTCAACTCGCCATGTGCTCCGGCACAGGGATTCAAGGTGAACTCCTTCAGTCCGGCAAGCTCGGCAAGCGACTCCTGCAGGTTGTAGTAAACCTCCAGCGCGCCTTGGCAGGTGACGGCAGGTTGCAGAGGATGCAGTCCGGCGAAGGCCTTCAGTCCGGCAATCTCTTCGTTGATGATGGGATTGTACTTCATGGTGCACGAGCCAAGCGGATAGAAGCCGTCGTTCACGCCGAAGTTGTTGTGACTGAGGTTCGTGTAGTGACGCACTACGGTCAGCTCATCGCACTCAGGCAGGCGGGCTGCTTCCTTGCGACGAAGTGCTTCGGGAAGTTCGGCCGTCGTGTGTGTGCGGTCATAGTCCTGCGGAAGGGAGTAACCCTTGCGCCCTTTCTTCGACAACTCGAAGATAAGGTTTCCATATAGTGTCCTGTTCATACCTTTGCCTCCTCTTCCTTAAATTGTTGAATAATCTCGACGAGTTCGTCAATCTCTTCCGTCGAGCGCTGCTCCGTGACGGCAAGCATGAGCGTCTTCTCGCCGACCTTGACGCCCGCGAGATAGCCGTTGGCGATGCATTCGTCGAGGAGCGCGTCGAGGTCTCCCTCGTAATCGACGCAGAACTCATTGAAGAAAGGTTGTCCCGAGAAAGTCTCCTTGAACTTGCCTGTCGCGATGAGTTTGTCGCGGAGGCTGTGTGCTCCGGCATAGCTCATTTCCGCTACTTCACGAAGGCCCTCTTTGCCCATGAGGCTGAGGTATATTGTGACGTAGAGCGCCATGAGGCTCTGGTTGGAACAGATGTTGGAGGTTGCCTTCTGGCGACGAATGTGCTGCTCGCGGGCCTGCAGTGTCAGTACGAAAGCACGCTGGCCGCGATTATCGAGGGTCTGTCCCACGATTCGTCCCGGAAGCTTTCGCATCAGCTTCTCCGTGCAGGCCATGTAGCCCACGCCGGGGCCTCCGAAGGTCATCGGGATGCCGAGGCTCTGGCCTTCGCCTACAGCCACGTCGGCTCCCCATTCGGCTGGCGTCTTCAGGATGGCAAGGTCGCTGGGGTTGGCGTTCACAACGAAGATGCCCTTCTGCTCGTGAATGGCGTCTGCGATGCCCGTGTAGTCCTCGACGATGCCGAAGTAGTTGGGCTGCTGCACGATGAGTCCTGCGACGCTGCCCTCAGCAAGTTCTTTGTCGAGAGCATTGCGGTCGAGAACGCCGCTTGCGGCAGGCACGAGCTTGATGGGGAAGCCGTGGAAGTGTGCGTATGTTTCGACAACGCGGCGCACCTTAGGGTCAACCGTCTCGCTCACCAAGACGCAAGTTGCCTTCTTGGCGTTGCCCCAAGCCATCATGGCTGCCTCTGCCGTGGCAGTCGCGCCGTCGTACATCGAAGCGTTGGCAATGTCCATGCCCGTCAGCTCTGCAATCATCGACTGATATTCGAAGATGTAGTGGAGCGTACCCTGCGATATCTCAGCC
>JAGCXU010000132.1 GCA_017961145.1 Bacteroidaceae bacterium
CAGTTGCCAAGCTCATACCCTTCAGGAAATCTCTTCTTGTTGACATAAAGTAGTTGTTTATTGTGTTAAATATAGTATTATCTGCGCACAAAGTTAGCAAAAATAATCCTAATTCCAAGCATTTCGCTGTTAAAAAATGTACAATTCCCTTGTTTCCCAATCAAAATGGCTTGAAGGGATATAAAACGACGGTAGTTATGATGGCAATCGTAACACTTTAAAACCGCAAACATAACACGTTAAAATCGCAAACATAACACGTTAAAATCGCAAACATAACACGTTAAAATTGCAAACGTAAAACGTTAAAATTGCAAACTAGGCGTGCCTCGTTTTCCAACTGAACACGCCTAGTCTTATTGTCTGGCTTATAAAGCCTTTTACTTCTGGAAACGACGAGCCTGTTCCTCAATAAGAGCACGATCGTCGAAGTAGTTGATTTTCATAGCTCGACGAACTTCATCCATCGTCTCGCAGGCCGCTTCACGAGCCACTTCGCAACCTTTGCGCAGTATCTCATAAACGGCAGGAATGTCCTGCTCGTATTCTGCACGACGCTGGCGGATAGGTTCGAGGGTTTCCTGAAGGACTTCCATAAGCAGCTTCTTACATTTCATGTCACCCAAACCGCCTCGAGTATAGTGGTCCTTCATCTCTTGAAGAGTAGCATAGTCGGTTGTGTAGCGAGCCACTTGTTCATCGGAAGCGAAGGCATCGAGATAAGTGAAGACGGTATTGCCCTCGAGGTGTCCAGGATCGTTAACCTGCAAATGAAGCGGATCAGTATACATCGTTTTGACCTTTTTGTTGACCTCGTCGGCAGAATCACTCAGGTAGATGCAGTTCCCCAGACTCTTGCTCATCTTCGCTTTGCCGTCTGTACCAGGCAAACGCAGGCAGGCAGCATTCTCAGGCAAAAGTATATTGGGCTCTACAAGGGTGTCTCCATAAATGTTGTTAAAACGGCGAACTATCTCACGAGCCTGCTCGAGCATGGGCTCCTGATCTTCACCAACAGGAACAGTTGTTGCCTTAAACATAGTGATATCGGCAGCCTGACTGATAGGATAGGTGAAGAAACCGACAGGAATACTCTCTCCGCTAAAGCCTCGCATCTGTATCTCAGTCTTTACCGTCGGATTCCGCTGCAAGCGAGAAACGCTAACAAGATCCATGAAGTAGAACGAGAGTTCGCAGAGTTCAGGTATCTGACTTTGGATGAAGAGCGTGCTCTTTGTTGGGTCGAGACCTGCTGCAAGGTAATCAAGAGCCACCTCAATCACATTCTGTCGCACTTTTTCAGGGTTCTCAATGTTGTCGGTAAGTGCCTGTGCATCAGCCTCGAAGACAAATATCTTGTCATAAAGACCGGAATTTTGCAACTCTACACGACGACGAAGCGAACCCACATAATGTCCGATATGAAGTTTGCCTGTAGGACGGTCGCCTGTCAGGATGATTTTCTCTTTGGGTTTCATATTGAAGAAGAATTCTTTTAGTTAAACATCTTATCTATTGCCTCTTGCTGTAGGATAGTGAGTATCGTCTTCCCACTAGGCGAGAGGTTGGGATTTTCACATTGGAAAAGGTCGCCGATGAGCGTTTCCATCTGAACAGAAGAAAGTACCTCGCCCACTTCGATGGCATTGTTGCGGGCCAATACAAGAGCAAGTTGGTGGTGCAAGGCATCTGCATGACCGCCGTCTTGCTGCTTGACAGATTCCACCATTTGCTGCACAACAGCTACAGGGTTAGCCTGCCCGGACGGAGCTCCTACTATGGAAAAAGAACTGCCGCCAAGCGATGTAATATCAAATCCGAGTGCCCGTACATCATCGAGGATGCCTGTAAGCAATGCCGCATCGGATGGAGAAAGCTCAAGCAACTCTGGGAAGAGAAGTCCTTGCGTAGCAGCATTATGCTCTCGTATCTGCTTGAGGTAACGTTCATAAAGGATGCGAATGTGGGCACGACGCTGGTCAACCATCATCAGACCTGACTGCACAGCTGTCAGTATGTACTGTCCCTTGTACTGGAAATGCTGAGTACTCATCTCCATTTCCCCTTGGAAAAAGTTTTGAGAACATTGGGAACTCTCAGCATTCTGAACACTTTGATTATTATGTGCAGCTGCCTGCTCGTAGAGTTTCTCCCATTGTCGTGCAGGCTTACGACTCTCATTACGGCTGCTGAAAGGATTGAAGCTGGAGTTCACTTGCACTCGAGGGGCTTTAATGGCAGCAAGGTTACCTGTCTGGAAGGTTGGGATGTCAGGACGACCTTCCACATCAAAATCTATGGTAGGTACAGCATTAAACTTGCCCAAAGCATCTCGAACGGCTGCCACGATAATGCTCCAAATTTCTTGCTCGTTCTCGAACTTAATCTCTGTCTTAGTGGGATGTATGTTGACATCAATGTTGGAAGGATCAACTTGGAAGGAAATGAAGTACGGAACCTGGTCGCCTTCAGGAATAAGATGGCTGAAAGCTTCCATTACAGCATAGTGGAATCGAGGATGACGCATGAAGCGACCATTGACGAATAGGAACTGTGAAGAATTTTTCTTACGTGCTGACTCGGGCTTTCCAACGAAGCCAGTTATCTTCACAAGCGATGTCTCCACCTGAATTGGCAGGAGTTGTTCGCCAAGTTTCTTACCGAAAATGCCAACGATACGCTGCAAAGAACTACCTGCCGGCAACTGCATCAACTGATTCCCATTGCTTGAAAGCGTGAACGCAACAGAAGGATTGACCAAAGCAATACGTTCGAAATCCTGTATGATATTGTTTAATTCCGTTTGGTTCGACTTGAGGAATTTCCTTCGTGCCGGCACATTAAAGAAAAGATTATTAACCTCGAAATTTGCTCCGACAGGGCACGAGCATACTTCCTGCGACACAATTCGTGAACCCTCGAGGCACAACTGTACACCCAACTCCTGCTCAGCTGTACGAGTCGTCAACTTAACCTGCGACACGGCAGCAATGGAGGGCAGAGCCTCACCACGGAAACCCATCGTCCTAAGTGTAAAGAGGTCTTCTGCTTTTGCAATCTTGGAGGTCGCGTGACGCTCGAAAGCCATGCGAGCATCCGTTTCGCTCATTCCCTTGCCATCATCGATAACTTGTATGGACGTACGTCCTGCATCCTGAACCAGCACATCAATAGTTGATGCTCCAGCATCGACGGCATTCTCCATCAACTCCTTTATGACAGAAGCCGGACGTTGTACAACCTCGCCGGCAGCTATCTGGTTGGCAACAGAATCGGGAAGAAGGTGTATGATGTCCATTTCTTAATTATCTTATTCCTGTGAGCAAGAAGCGCCAGAGAATCAATAAACCAAAAACGATAACAATGATTATAGGCCACCCTAACTTCGAACCATTCTCCTTATGCCTTTGGGTACGGGGCGTATAGTTAATGAATGTACCACGAAATTTGTCTGTGTCGTAATTCTCATCACAAACAGGAGTTTCGCCTTGTTCACGTTTAACATTGTCTACCAGTTTCTGTAAGCGGTCGCGCGTCTCGTCCGTATAAATGCTTACCCTATGATAACCGCGTGGTTTCCTTGTGCTAAATAATTTCATCTTCTTATTCTTCGTTTGGTATTTCCTCGCTCTTGGAAGATTCCGGAAGCACTATTCCCATCTGCTTTCTTATATCGCTGAGCTTCTGCTTTGGAGCCGAATGTCGCACACTTTCCTTGAGTTCCGTGCCGGCTTGCTTGGGACGCCATTCAAAAAGATCATTCTTATCGCGTGGACGAATATAGTCGAACCATGCAAAATTCTGCAGGTAGTACATATTATCAGGAATGAGCGGAATAGGATACATAATGCCTGTCGCTGCCGGCATCCATATATGGTCAACCTTTTTCTCCTTTACATACATCTTGAGTAAAGAGGTTTCTGTGTGGTTCAACTCTACCATAATGCTATCCTCATCGAAAGGATAATAATTGACAAAAACATTGCCTTCGGATGTTGAAAGATAGAGTTCGCCATCCTTGAAGTAGGAATGCATCTCATGTCCTGAGACTTGGTTGTAATGGATACTGTCTATCTTTTCCACAGAAAGAGCTTGTCGCAATACTTGGACACTATCAATATTTCTGTCGTTAAAGAATATCCGTATCTCTTCGCCCAATTGTTGCTGCCCCTCCTGCCAAAGAATCGGGTCTCGATACATAATCAGAATGCTGTCACGAGTATCGTAAACCATCGAATCACAAACAGCTTGCACGTCACGTCGAAAAGCACGCATATGATAATAGGCATGTACAACGCGGTAAGTAGAGTCTGTATCGATGTTGTATGTATAGACCTTGAACGTGTCGGCATGTGCATACATTGTATCTTGTTGGCTATAATCGATAGCCAACGCTTTGTCCGTCGCCATGACATAACCCGTGATATCCTCATAATAACAGTATTCGCCAGTAAACATGTTTTTTCCGACAACATCAGTATAAACAATATTTCCAAAGGCTTCGGCTGTAGCGGAATCATCATTCCAAACAACACTATCACCCACAAGACGCTTGCCATTGTTTGTCAGAATACTTCGGTCGAGCAGATGTGTATGCTTGGCTTGTGTATCATAATAGCCAAGTTCACTATAAATATGGTTCTCTCCATTTTCTATATTCGAGGGTCCTACAATATGAGCGATGGCTGTCTGGGTATTATAATGCAAGGTATCCGAAATGAGTACTGTTTCCGGTTTAGCTGGTGGAGCTGGATTAACAAGACGAACATTATAATTGAAGACTGACTCATGTGTAGAAGGACTATACTCTCCCCAATCGCTTGTCAGTTCATTATCGTGGTCGAGAACGCGTCCTCCTTCGAAGAAATAACCTAAGTCATAAAGGCGATCATAGTCAAGACTGTCGGTATAGATTGTCATTGTACCATGCTTGAGTACCACATCGTATCGAGCTCGCGCCAAACGATCGAGTCCATTATAATAAAGCACCTCGCTATCAAGATGAAGCGTATCACCTTGATTCATACGAACATGGCCGAAAGCATCAAATGAATTCGTAGCTTCGTAATACAGAGCACTGTCGCAATACATAAGTACTCCTTCGTGACTGAACTTCACATCGCCCACAAGGACTTGTGCTGTTTTATGCAAACGATCATCAAAATAAAGGCGGTCAGCATGCAACAAATGCACCTTACTATCAGAAGGTGTCCGCCTTCTGTTGCTGGCAGACTTGCGGTCCGGTGTAATAGCCATTAGCATGCAAAGGCAGAAGAAAAGGAACGCACAAAGGATGTATAATCGCCGATTCTTCACTTTACCCAGCCCTCGTATTGGAACTCGCAGTCTCTCCAGTCGGGATTGATGCGGATATAAGTACTTTTTTGTTTCTCCTTTATCCAGTTAAGGATGACTTCTTCACCCTTTTTATCCCTCACAATGTCCTGCATCACTTGAAAATCTTCGGTAATGCTAGCACGATGTGTCAAGGTACGATTCTTGAGACGAGCGATGGCACAAACCGTCTTACCTTTCGTGTTAATCATGGTGAAAGGTTTAGACATTTCGCCTACTTCGAGCAACTCAACTGTGCGAGCGAGTTCTGGAGAAAGAGACGAAAGTTCACTCATCTCGAAACGTGTGGAAGTCTCACCCGTTTCCCTGTTAATGTTGGATACGATGCCGTGATTATTACGTGTATCTTTGTCGTCCGAAGCATAACGAGCAGCATCCTCAAATGAGATCTTGCCACTTAAGATATCTGCTTTTATGGAGTCGAGAACGACGAGAGCACTATCGATGTCAGCCTGTGCCACTTCAGGACGCTTCAAGATGTGTCGGCATTTCACCTTATCGCCGCGTTTGTCGATGAGTTGAATGATGTGAAAGCCGTACTCGCTCTGTGCTATCTTGCTCACTTTATTGGCGTCTGTCAGGCTGAATGCCACGTTGGCAAAGCCCGGGTCAAGTTCGGTCTTTCCCATGTAAGGCATCTCGCCGCCCTGACGTGCAGAGCCAGGGTCTTCGCTATAGAGGCGGGCAAGTGTAGAAAAGGATGTCGATCCACTATTAATGCGTTCTGTATAATCACGAAGCAAACCTTTTATGCGATCTATCTCCGTTTGAGGGATGCGTGGCTGAAGCACAATAATTTGCACCTCTACTTGAGTGGGGATGAGCGGCAAACTGTCTTCGGGCATATCTTTAAAGTAGCGACGCACTTCAGCAGGGTTTACCTTAATGTCTGACATGAGTTGCTCACGCATACGCATAGCAATCATTTCGTTCTTAATCATATCAAACATTTCTTCACGTATCTGCACCATCGGCATCTTCATGTACTCTTCGTATTTCTCCTTGGAGCCTGCCAGCAGGATTCGCTCATTTATTTTCTCTTCAACATACTGATTGACATCGGCATCACCAACGTCGACACTATCGATAATTGCCTGATGAAGAAAGAGCTTCTGTATGGCAATTTGTTCCGGAATAACGCAATATGGGTTGCCCCTCAACTGCGAGCCATATTCCAGACGACGCTTTTCAATGTCGGAACGCAGGATGGCTTCATCGCCAACCACCCACACTACTTCATCGACGACATTCTTTTGTGCCATCGAAAGCAGGCTAAAGATTGCTGCAAAGAGAAAAAGAGTATAGCGATTATTATTAACGTTCATGCTTATCAATGATTGTTGACCGTTGCCAGCACTTCTTTGTTAATTTCGACGGTATAGCGTTTGCGAAGTTCTGCGACGAACTCGTCTTCCTTGAAACGCTGATAGTCGTTGACTACTTGGTTGCTAACGTCTGTCCATTCTGCAGGACCTTTCTTGAGCACTTTACCCATCACTCCGACATTGGGATAACCTTTGACGGGCTTGAGTTCTGTACCCTTCACTTTGAAGGCAAGCTTGTCGACATTTGTATTGTCACCTTTCTTGAAGAGGCGACGTTCCACACGAACCATGATACTATCTTGGTTAAAAGACTCGCGAATAGAACTCATCCACTTGTCTTGTGGCAGTTTCTTGACGAGTTTCTTCACGGCTTTGACGTCGGAAGCATTCTTGCAGTAATAAACCATTCCACTGTAATGTGGTTCGTCCCAAGCATATTGTTTCTTGTTCTGCTTGAAGTATTTGACGAGAGAAACCGTATCTTTTGCAGCTGGCTCCCATACCTTACTGTTACATTCTTCAAAAAGGAGAAGGCCGTCGTGATATTCCTGAACGAGATATTTCAGGTCGTTATCCTTTGCACAGAACTCCTCTGTCTTCTCATCGAGGATTTGTTCGATAGTCTTTTGCCCGTCGCTTTGACCGGCAATAGAGTCGAGAACCTGCTGAGCAAGATGATTCTCAAGGCCTTGTCCCTCGAGATACTGCATGATTTTTCCTTTCAAATCGTCGTAAGATTCAAGGTCTTTCTTGCCCATCAACTTGACGATATCATAGCCGAAAGGCATGAGGAAAGGCTCACTCAATTCGTTGACCTCAAGAGAATAAGCCACATCTTCAAATTCTTTCACAACTTGATTGGGACCAATCCAAGGCAAAGTTCCGCCGTTAGCAGCAGAACCTGGGTCTTGCGAAACTTTTCTTGCCAATTCGGCAAAGTCTGCTCCGTCCTTCAAAGCCTGATAAATGGAGTCTATTCTCGTTTTAGCAGCAACGCGATCCTCTTCCGAAGCATCCTGAGCCAAACGTATCAAGATGTGTGCTGGCTGCAAAAGTTGTTTGCCTTCAAGACGCGAAATCATGTCATCATAATAGGCGCGACACTCCTTTTCCTTTGCTTCTTCTGGTACAAGAAGTGGTCGAATCTGCTGATCACGATACTGACGGAACTCTTTCTGATAGCTGGAAAGGGTGTCCAGATGGTCGTCGAGAGCGGCTTGAACCTTGAGTTTGTAGTTGACGAAGAGTTCTGCATAGTCTTCTACGCTCTTCTTGTCGATGACACCTTCCGAGTTGTTCTTATTATAGTTGTACTCGAACTCGCTTCGAGTGACAGGTGTTCCGTTGATGCGCATCAAGACGGGATCGTCCTGAGCTGCAGCCGTCATTGATATTGCTGCGAGAGCAAAACTGACAAGTATCTTTTTCATCTTTCCTTTATTCTGTTTTCTTTTATTATTGTGGACGACTATAGTTTGGTGCTTCGCTTGTGATGGTAATGTCGTGAGGATGGCTTTCCTGCACGCCGGCATTGGTAATTCGGACGAACCTTGCGCTCCAAAGATCTTCGATTGTGCCTGCTCCGCAGTAACCCATACCGCTTCTGAGGCCGCCGATGAGCTGATAGATGACTTCCTGAACTGAGCCTTTGTAGGGAACACGACCCGCTATTCCTTCTGGAACAAGCTTCTTCGTGTCCTTCACACTGCCTTGGAAGTAACGGTCTTTACTGCCGCATTCCATCGCTTCGAGCGAGCCCATTCCGCGATAGCTCTTGAACTTACGGCCATTATAGATGATGGTATCGCCAGGACTTTCCTCAGTACCTGCTACGAGAGAACCTATCATGACACTGTAACCGCCTGCAGCAAGGGCTTTCACCACATCGCCACTATAGCGGAGACCACCATCTGCGATGAGGGGAACGCCTGTTCCCTTGAGGGCACTTGCAACGTCGTAAACGGCGCTGAGCTGAGGTACGCCAACACCTGCAACGACTCGAGTCGTACAGATACTGCCGGGACCTATGCCGACTTTGATGCCGTCAGCTCCAGCCTCAACAAGCATCTTGGCGGCTTCTCCAGTTGCGACATTGCCAACGACGATGTCCACGTCTGGGAACATCTGCTTTGCTTCCTTGAGTTTCTCAACGACAAACTTGCTGTGACCATGAGCCGTATCGATCACGATGGCATCCACATCGGCCTCGACGAGAGCCTTGATGCGGTCGAGCGTATCGGGAGTGACGCCCACACCGGCAGCCACACGAAGGCGGCCTTTGTCGTCCTTGCAAGCCATAGGCTTGTCTTTCGCTTTCGTGATGTCTTTGTAAGTGATCAGGCCGATG
>JAGCXU010000014.1 GCA_017961145.1 Bacteroidaceae bacterium
CTTAGGGCAGAGGAGGAGTACGTCGGGTCGGAGGAAAGAATTCAGCGAGCCTTCGAACTCATCGCGAATGCCAAGGGCATCGAACACTCCGTGAACAACTATGTGCAGCGCGACGACAAGTCTCTCGACAGGCTGCTGGAGCAAACGGAAATCCACAACTTCCGCATCGGACGCGCCAACTTCAAGCTGCTCGACAAGCTGCAGGAAGTCTTCACCTCGCTCGAAAGCCACGTCCACCTTCTCTCCATCTACACAAGCTTCAACCCGATACAGTACAGCACACGGCAGAGGTTGAGCATCAAGACCAGCAAAGGCGACATCATCATCGGCGAGCGGCCGCGGTCGAGCTATGCCGTAGCAATCTATCAAGACCCTGAAAACAAAGACTTCCGCACGGTCTATGCCGTCGAGTGGTGGGAGACGGACGACGAGGACATACGCCAGGGCATTCTCATCCGCGCTTATGGCGAGAAGGTGAAGAAGCGCGAAGGAGATGTGGACGCAGGTTCCCTCTTCAATAATGACGTTTCTAAAACGGCAAGTTCGCACAGTATTCCTTTCGACGGCTCTAACCTGAAAGAGTGGATGAACAGGGCCATCAACAACTTGGGGAATTTGGAAAGCGACGACTGGCTGCGTCTCTTCGGCCTGCTCACGCAGAAGATAGAAGATGTAGCCCCAAAAGAAACAGTTGACAAGGAAGAGCTCGTGCTGGCTTCTGGCATTATCCTCCAGCTCTGCAAGGCCGCTCCCATCGACGACGACGAGCGCGAAATATGCAGCAAGCGCCTGAATATCTTAGCGACGAAAATCATGAAGCACAGCATGTATGTAGGCGACACCTTGCGACTCGCTGCAGAGAAGCTGATGCATTAGAATTGATTTCATGTTAGTTTTACACTCAAAGAAGAGGTGCACCACATTGCTCCTGCGTCGCGACGACGTGGGAGCTTTTTTTATATCGCAGCTTCTGTCAGGCAAACAGGCGTGGTTAAATTGCAAACGTATAGTGTTATGATTGCAAACGTATAGTGTTACGTTGGCCGACATAACACGTTACGTTTTTTCTATTGCGCTGTAAAGCTTGTCACTTGTGTCTGTCCTGTTGCGGAACTTCCCAAGTAAAGTCCGTGCCATTCGGTCGTGGCGTCAGTTGGTTTGGCTGTGCTATACTTGACATTATAGCTGCTGCCTTTCGTCATGCCGGTAGCCGTGAAGAGCGAGAGCGTACTGTTGACGTTGGCTTCAAACGAGTAGGTGACAAGGTTGTTTCCACTCGCGTCGGCCAATGTATAGTAGCGTCCTGCTTGATAACTGATGCTGGAAGTGCTGAGACAATAGCCCTGAACGGCGCTTCCGATGCTGCTCGAGGAGCCACCTCCTCCCCAGCCTCCACCACCGCCACCTTGCGAACCGCCGCCGCTAATGCCGATGCCGTTGCCTGTTATCTGGATGTAGGAGTTGTTGTCGCAGTCGAAGCCTTCTTCCGGACTTCCCTTCGAAGTATAAGTCAGCACAGCTCCATTGCCGATTTGGATGGCTCCAGCCTGTCCGTAGTTACTGTCTATCGCATCATTTCCGAAGCCGTAGCAGACGACGACACCGCCTTGGAACTTAATTGCTCCAGCAGTATTGATGCAATCATCATAGCATTTGAAATAATGTTTGCCACCATTGAAGACAATCGAGGCGTTCGACTTGAGTTTGCTCTCCATGCCTTCAGCACCCTGAGTTGCAGTTGTTACGACTGTTTCGCCACCATTTATCGTGATGGCACCCGTTGCTTTGATGGCTTTTGCCGACGACGAACTAAGATACTTCGAACCTGTTGTGCTGACATTTAGAACAGGTCCTTCCTCATCGTTCTTGCCGATGACGAGCGTTCCATCACTCTTTATGCCCTTACCACCTTGCCCAGACATGCTGATATTGATGGTTCCGCCTTGCAAGTTGATGCTTCCATCGGAGGTGAGACCCTTGGCTGTCGAGTAGTTGCTGGTAGTGCCTGAACCTGTTCCACTATTGGTAATCGTGATGGAACCACCAGTCGTGGTAAGTACTTTATCACAGGAAATTCCCTTGGCTGCCGCTCCTGTATTGTTGATGATGAAGGTTCCACCACCGATTGTGACATTCTTGTCGCCCTTGATACCTGCAGCTGTCGCGAACTTATTGCCAGAAGGAGTGACTGAGCCACTACCTGTAATGGTGCCATCCTGATAGCGAGAAGTGTAGTCGGAAACTGTGAAAGTATAGACTGTGCCGTTCCTCGAAGGATTGCTTGTATTGATATAGTAGTAAACGACAGGCGTACTTTCGGTTGGACCGCTTAGTGTAGAAGTGCGAATAGTATAGGTTTGTCCGTCTCCACCACCACCAGGACCGCCTCCTCCAGTACGGGTATAGTTGTCACTCGCAAAGTAGAACTGACCGTCGGGGGCTTCGTCGAAGTCATAATAATAGAATGTACGAGTCGTCTGACCTGTAGCTTGAACGGTAATACTGTTAGTCAGTTGATCAATCTTGGTACCGTCTGAACTGTAGAGATACACGACATTCTTCCAATACTGGCTGTTCGTCTGACTCAATGCCACACAGATACGATAGACAGTTTCAGGCTCATCAGGATCATCTCCACCACCATCGCCACCACTTCCTCCTGCATCTTCTATATTTCTCGACAGGTCGAGAGCTGCTCCAGAGCCGTTTGCTTTGATGTTGATGGTTAGAGAAGATGACTCTTCACTCGTGGTAAGATCACCATCGGCACTAATGCCTTTACCTGCTTCGGCAGTATTGTTGATGATGATAGAGCCGCCACTAATGTCGAGGTCACCACTTGCCTTGATACCCACAACATAGCCTGGATCGTTGTTCACCACTATGTATTTGCCTGTTTGGGTAATGTTGAGCTCTCCCCCACTCATGATAAAGTTGTCCTTACTCTTGAGACCTTTGTTGCCGTCGCCAGTCGTGTTAATTGTTATATTGCCTCCCTCGACAGTCATCAGGCTGTCGCTCTTGATGGCGGCCACGTCTCTTTCAGTAACAGAAACATTGAGTGTTCCCCCTCGCAGTATGACTTGTCCGTCGAAGTCATCTCCTTCCTGAGTCGCTTCGGCCTGTATGCCATCGCCTTTCACCCCAGTAACAGAGATGTTGCTGCCATTCATCTTGAAGTACTGACCTGCATGAATGCCGTCTCCTTCGGCTCCAACAATGTTGATGCCGCCAGTCGTGCTCTTCACCAACATATATTCTTTTGTCTTGATAGCATGGGTGTAGTTGCCTTTTACGGTAAGCGTTCCTCCCTTGCTAACCTCAAGATGTCCCTTACAATAAAGGGCTGCTTTTTGGTCGAGACTGTCTGCACAGTCTTCCAGATAGTTCTCAGTTCCTTCGAAGAGTTCGAGAGCGATTCGCTTGCCACACTTTATGTCGAGAGCCGCTCCAGTCGTGCTTTTCAAACTGACGCCGGCAAGTCGGATGCAAGCCTTGTAGGTTCCGTTGTATGTGAAACTTCCTGCTGAACTTTCTCCGCTGAGAACGAAACACATTTCGCGGTCTTCGTTGGCATTCGTAAGAGTGACTGCAGCCCCATTTATCTCGGTTGTGATGCCGACTACGTTTTCTGGAAAGACTGTCGCAGCCTGTCCTTCGTAGGTGATATACAGGGTATCAGTCACAATTTCGCCCATTTCATCGGGTTTTCTGAAAGTGATGCTATCTACTTCATTCACGTCGAAAACGGTTTCGCCAATCGTGATTTTATCGTTTTCGAAGAGCATCTCAGCTATGTCGAGCCTTGTGTAGGAACCGTTTTTCCAAAAGTAGAGACCATCTATCTCTGCAGCCGAAAGAGCGAGCAGCCCGATAGGCATGCAGATGAAAAGAATGTATTTTGCGAATTTCATACCATTATAATAATGTATAAACGTTTTACGAGGGCAAAAGTAGGAAGTTTTGTTCAAAATTCCTATTCTTTTAGGAAAACTATTTAAACTTTTCCAACTTTTTGTATAAAAAGAGGCAAAAACAGGCCAAGCAAGAGAAGTTTTCAAACAACCCCAGTCACGTTTGCAATCATCACGTTTGATGTTTGCAATCTTCACGTTTGACGTTTGCGATCATCACGTTTGACGTTTGCGATCATCACGTTTGATGTTTTGAAACTTCACTGCCTATGTTTTTCATCATAACAAAAGAAAATTACATCTTTCTTTTGCAGTTCGCATTCCTTTTCGTAACTTTGCAGCATGTTTCCTTAGGATAAGTTGCATATGAAAAAGTTTTTGATTGTGACAATACTAGTGCTAACTGCTTTGCAGACAAGTGCTCAGAAGGAATACAACTTTACCGCAAAGGTAGGAGTTGGCCTTGCATCTGTGGTGGGAGGCGATGCCGACACGAAGGTCTTCATTGCTGCAAAAGGCGGACTTTCCTATGATTTGCGCCTCTTCGAAAACTTCTATCTTATTCCTGAAATAGCTTTCGACCTGAAAGGATTCAACCCCAAATACGTCAACAACTTTACCCGAGATAAGGCCGTTCTCATGGCATACCTGCAAGGAACACCTTTCCTGGCATACAAGTTCCGACTGAACGAAGGAAAGAACATCGTGCTGAAAGCGGGACCTTACTTCGCCTATGGAGTGGTCGGAAGCAGCGTGAACGTCACAGACTTCTGGTCGAGTTATGAAGCAGACATCTTCGATGGCATCAGACGCTTTGATATGGGCATCCATGCTGGCTTGGCATACGAGCGCAATCACTTCAGTTTCGGCTTTGAATACAGTCGCGGCCTTCGCCCCTTCAGAGAAGGTTTCAGTGCCTACAATCAGGCTTTCGGACTGGTTCTGGGCTATAAATTCTAACCAGACAACACGGCAAATCTGTTCTCGACACACAAGAAAATGAAATACACAAAGTTCCTACTTCTCCTGATTCTGACGGCATCTTGTGCCTCGCAAAGGACTGTTCGGCATCAATATCATCAGGCCGACATGCGTCCTGCCGAGCCAGTCGAGGTGCAGCAACCTGTCGTCGTGGTCGAAGAGGAAGAGGTTCTGGAGCCGGAAGTTGTGGCAAGTGCCAGACCTTTGGTTTCCCAAGTAAACCGCTTCCCAGAAGGAACTTGGCAATACGACAAGCAACAAGCCCTCGATTTGCTTTGCCAGTCGCCCATTTTCGAGACCACTCAGTTGGGACTTTATGTATACGATCTGACTGACGGACAGCCTCTTTATGCCATCAACGCAGCCCAAAGAATGCGTCCTGCTTCTTGTCAAAAGGTTGTGACGGCTGTGACGGCTCTCAACTATCTGAAGGGTGATTTCCAACTTCGCACAGAATTCCGCATCTCAGGAAAGGTGAGGGCTGGAGTCTTGGAAGGCGACCTCATCGTGGTTGGCGGGATGGATCCGCTAGTCACTACTGACGAACTCGTCGAAGCAGCCACCACTATCAAGCAGAAACAAGGCTTCAGCAGCATCAAGGGCAACCTCGTATTCGACCTTTCAATGCGCGAAGACAAGGAACTTGGCTGGGGTTGGTGTTGGGACGACGACTATGGCCCGCTTTCTGCTCTGTTTGTAGATGGCAAAGACTACTTCGAACAAAAGTGGTTTTTGGCTCTCGATGCAGCTGGTATCAGCTTGAGTTCGAGCACTCAAGGCCTGAAAGGTCAAGCCGACAGACAGTCGAAAACGGTCTATTCGATACGCCACAATCTCGACTATTTGCTGGAGCCGATGATGAAGAACAGCGACAACATCTATGCCGAATGCCTGTTCTATCAGACTGCAGCCACAACAGGAAAGAAGTGGGCAGGAAGGAAAGAAGTCGCTCAAAGAACGGAAGAATTGCTGAAGAAGATAGGTCTGGATACCAATCAATACAAGGTTGCTGACGGAAGCGGGCTTTCGCTCTACAACTATGCCTCAGCCGAAATGCTTGTCGCTCTGCTTGGCTATGCCTGGAGAACGCAGGATATCAAGGAACATCTGTTGCCTTCGTTGCCTATTGCAGGCTTCGACGGAACCCTGAAGAATCGCATGGTCGGCACAGAAGCAGATGGGAATGTAAGAGCCAAGACTGGTACTGTTACTGGTGTTTCCTCGCTGGCGGGATATCTGACGGCTGCTAACGGACACACTCTCGCCTTTGCCATCATCAATCAGGGTGTCAGTTCTGCTTCAACAGGACGGGCTTTCCAGGATAAAGTATGCATCGAACTATGTAGATAACCCATAACAACAACTAATTCAAAAACTTATAAACTCAAAAACTTAAACATTATGAAAAAGATTTTAGCAATGGTGGCTATTGCCATCTCAATGCCTGTAATGGCACAATCATTGAACGACGGCAAGACTTGCGAACAATGGAAGAATGAATTTGAAATAGAGGTTGCTACCCTTAAAGGTGAACTCAACACTCTGAAACAAAAGGCAAAACTGGACGCAAGTACAGTCACAAAGTCCGACATCAGCAAAAAAACTGCCGAACTGAAGAAGGCACAAGCTAACCTGAAGGTCGCAAAGAAAGCCGCCTCACTTGAGAAGAAAGGCGAGTCTTCTCTGTCAAAAGCTCAGGACAAGTCAGTCAAACTGCAGAACAAGCACGCAAAAGCTGGCGACAAACTCTCGAAGCTCCAGTCGAAGGCAACTAAAGCAGAAGAAAATGTGGCTAAGGCCGAACAAAACCTTCAAAAGGCTCAGCAGAAGCTCGAAAACATTCGTCAGGAAATAGAAAGCACACAAAACAA
>JAGCXU010000015.1 GCA_017961145.1 Bacteroidaceae bacterium
CCGACCGAAGCAGAATGGGAATATGCAGCTAGAGGCGGTACAGAAACGCCCTACTTCTTCGAAGGCAAACCCTCTTCCTACTCGAGTCAGGGACTCTGGAACAGCATCTTCGGAACGGACACAACAACCATCAATCGCTTCGCCATATATGCACTTAACAGTAAGAACCGCACTCAGGAACCTTCCAGAGTGGCGGCTAACCCGTTCGGCCTTCGAAACATGCTGGGCAATGTGATGGAGTACTGCCAGGACTGGTATGCTGAGGACGCCTACGAAAAGGGAAGCGCGAACGCCGTCAACCCGAAAGGGCCTGCGACTGGCACAGACTATGTGGTTCGCGGAGGCTGCTACAACGACGATGCAAGCGAGTTGCGTTGTGCAGCTCGACGTCACAGCGACTACGAAGCATGGCTCAAGACCGATCCGCAAAACCCGAAAAGCATTTGGTGGTTGAGCGACATGAAAGGCATCGGCTTCCGTGTCGTTTGCGATGCAGAGAACTAGAAAACTTACAGACCAACATATTAACTAACTAATTCATTATGAAACAAGAAGGTATGAGCAGACGCCACTTCCTGACCGGCGCTGCTGCTGTCGGAGCCGCTGCTGTTGCTGCTCCTGCATTGCTTGCCAGTTGTTCTGGCAAAGACAAACTCACGCCTCTCAAGAAGGAAGGCGAATTCTATGTACCAGAACTTCCCGACAAAGCCATCGAAGGCAAGGAACTGAAGGTAGGTCTCATCGGTTGTGGCGGTCGCGGAAGTGGTGCCATCATCAACTTGCTTGATGCTGCCGACGGCATCAAGGTTGTGGCTCTTGGCGATGTCTTTGAAGACCGACTGAATGATGTTCGCAATCGCCTTATCAACGAACGCCAACAAGAAGTCCCTCAAGAGAATTGCTTCGTCGGCTTCGATGCTTACAAGAAGGTGATTGACTCGGGTGTAGATATGGTTATCCTCACCACGCCTCCCGTCTTCCGCCCCGAGATGTTCAAGTATGCCACAGAAAAGGGTGTTCACTCTTTCCTCGAGAAACCCATCGCAGTTGATGCCAAGGGTTACCGTTCCGTTATGGCAACCGCCAAGCAGGCTCAGGCAAAGGGTTTGAGCGTTGTGGTTGGCACTCAGCGTCACCACGAACGCCGCTATGTTGAAGCTAACAAGCAGATTCAGGCTGGCCTTATTGGCGAGATTACTGGCGGTAATGTTTATTGGAATCAGGGAATGCTGTGGTACCGTCAGCGCGAGGCTGGATGGACTGATATGGAGTGGAACATCCGCGACTGGGTGAACTGGAAGTGGCTCTCCGGCGACCATATCATCGAGCAACACGTTCACAACATCGACGTCTTCCTCTGGATGAGCGGTTTGAAGCCCGTTTCCGCAACAGGTTTCGGTTCTCGTCAGCGTCGCGTCACAGGCGATCAGTACGACTTCTTCAGCACAGACTTCACAATGGAGAACGGCATCCACATGCACTCGATGTGCCGCCAGATTGACGGTTGCAGCAGCAAGGTGAGCGAGTTCATCCAAGGCAGCAAAGGCAGCTGGAACAGCGAAACGAACGAGATTAAAGACCTCGAAGGCAATGTCATCTGGAAGTACGACGAGGAGAAAGCAAAGCAAGAGTTCCAGCAACACGACCCCTATACATTGGAGCACGTTGATTGGGTGAACCACATCCGCAAGGGAACTGCCCACGAAGAAGCAACAGACAACGCCATCTCCTGCATGGCTGGCATCATGGGACGCGAGGCTGCCTACACAGGTCAAACCGTCACTTGGGACGAGATGACACAGTCTCAGCAGGACTTCCTGCCTGAGAAACTCGAACTTGGTCCGCTCGACTTGGCTTCGATGACTGTGCCCGTGCCTGGACAATAAATACCATACACTATGAAACGACGCAATTTCCTTTTAACATCAATGGCTGGTGCAGCAACTGCTGCACTGGCTCCCTCAACGGTACTGGCTTCCTGCGCTCCTAAGAAGGACGGGAAGAAAGCCAATGCCACCCCACTCAATCTGTGTTTCCAGGAAGGCATCGCCCTTGGCGCAACCCTTCAGGAGAAGCTCGACTACTGCGAAAGTCTGGGCGTAACAGGTTTCGAAGTAGGTGGAAGAGGCTTAGCCGGTCGTGTGGACGAGATCAATAATGCCCTTAAGGGCCGTAACGTTCGGATGGCTGCAATATGCGCAGGTTTCGACGGTTTCATTCTTGCCGAGGACGGACAGAAAGACGAGTTCGACCGCACAATGCGTGAAATCATCGAGGCTGCAGGCAAGATCAACTCTTGTGGCGTCATTATGGTGCCAGCATTCAACGGACAGAAGCCTTGCCGACCCCACACAATGGATACGAGAAACTACCTTTGCGAACAGCTTCACGAACTTGGCGAGTTCGCAGTTCAATGCGGAACAACCGTCATCTTGGAGCCCTTGAACAGAGGCGAATGCTTCTATATGCGCTTGGTTGCCGATGCTGCGGCAATTGCTCGCGATGCTGACAGCAAGGGCGTGAAGTGCATGGGCGATTTCTGGCACATGCAAGAAGAGACTTCCGACTATGCAGCATTCATGGCTGCAGGAACGGAATACCTGGAACACGTCCATATTGCAAGTCGCGGTCGACGCAAGACTCCAGGCGAAGACGGCGAGAAGGATAACTATCGCGACGGTTTCCGTGCACTGAAGGAACTGGGTTATCCTGGTTTTGTCAGCTTCGAGTGTGGTTGCGAAGGCGATCCGAAGATTGTTCTCCCTGCAGCTGTAGAACTGCTTCGCAAACAGTGGGAAGAAGCATAAAGGCAAGCCTTAGCTGAAAGATGGCTAAGGTCGTTGCCAAATGACACACGTGATGTTGCCCAACGTCACGTGTGTTGTTTGTAAACGTATAACGTTACGATTGCAATCATAACGTTATACGTTTCCCACCATTACCTTATAGGACACAAAAAAGCCTCCGAGAAAATCGGAGGCTTATTGTTTTGAATTGCTTTGTCAATTACTTAACAGCAACCTTCTTACCGTTCTGGATGAATACGCCCTGCTGAGCCTTGCTTACGCGCTGGCCAGAGAGGTTGTAAACGGGAGCCTTGCTGTCAGCAGCGTTGATGCTGTTGATGCCAGTACCACCAACCTCGATCTCTGTGCTGAAATCATCCTGATAGCTTGCAACACTAGCTGCATCAGAGAAGTTCACCTTTGTGATTGCAACGGGATAGTTGGCCTTTGCAGTGCCTTCGGGAACAGCAACACCAATCTTGAACATTACATCGGTAGATGTCTTGAAAGCATCCTTGTTGCTGGCAGCAGAGAACTGATATGTGTTGTTATTACCAGCTTTCTCTTCAGTAACCTTAATCATGCGAGTGTCATGACCTTTCTTTGCAGCGGGATATTCAATATCGTCTACGTAGTCCTCTTCATCGTCATCGTAAACCTGAGCAATAGAGAAACCATCGGGAAGTGTAACCCAGCAAGCAGCTGCTGTGATCACGCCAGCCTCAGCTTCTGTGAACTTAATCTCAAGATAAGCGGTTTGACCTGCTTCTGCGATAACTTTGTCAGCAGAAAGAGTCATTTGTGCCATTGCTGCAACGCTGCACAGCAAAGCAACCATTGTCATGTAAATCTTTTTCATTGTTGCTTGAATTTATTAATTGGTTTATACTTTGTTATTTCCTTATTAGTTTTATTCGCCACCAGCCATGATGTTCAGGACTGCTACGCCGTCAGCGATTGTAACGTCACCGTCACCATTCACATCAGGATCGCCAGGAACTTCTTCACCAGCCATTGCATTCAGAACAGCAACGAAGTCAGCAATAGTAACTTCACCATCGTTGTTCACGTCACCCTTAACGCCAGGAGCTGTACCTTCTTCGATGGTCCACTTGCCTTCCCAAGAAGCTCTCTCGTGAATAGAAGTACCGTCAATTTCAGTAAGTTTGGTGTCGGTAACCTTCACTTCATTTTCGCCAACAACTGCGCCACCTTCGCCACCAGCAATTGCAACCTGGATGGTAGCAACAGCACCAGCAGTACCTGTCAAAGCGAACAGGGGAAGACCTGTCTCTTCGTCAACAGGACCAGCACATGTAATGGTAACAGAAGAACCGTCTTCGCTTACAACAACTGTGAGAGGATTGAAGGGAGCTTCTTCAGTTCCGCAATATCCCTCGGGATAGCGACCGTCTACAATAGCAGCAGAACCGTCTACATAAGTAACGCCTTGAGGAAGAACAACTGTGCAAGACCAAATAGAAATAGCGTTGCGGTTGTCCATGTTCAATGTCAGAGTAGCATTCTCATAAGTTTTGCCGTTTTCTGCAGACACTGTAATCTTGTAAGCTTCAGTCAAGGAAGCCCACATGGCTGTCATCATGAAGAATGACACCAGAGAGAGTAGAATTCTCTTTTTCATAAAAAACTTAGTTTTAGTATTATTAATGTTGTTTTATACTTTTCTGCTGCAAATTTAGTGCTTTTTTCATAACCGCCAAAACTTTTTCACTTTTTTTTTCTCCTTTTTATAAAAAAAGTTGGTCAAAATGAAACGATGCACGTAAAAAGCAGGTGTATTCCATATATATTATAGTCCTCGAGCCCTCATAATGATGTCGCGAGCCTCTGTTATCTCACGAAACTTCTTCTCTGCTTGCTCTCTTGCAGCATTACCCTGTGACTCGACTCGATCAGGATGATAGCGAAGTGCCAACTCGCGATAGGCTTGTCGCACCTCTTCGTCTGTTGCCGTCTCGCTAATGCCAAGTGTCCGATAGGCTTCCTGCAAGGTGACATCCACGTATGGCTGCCAGCCACGCTCCTGTTTGTCGTAGTTCGAGAAGTCGTCTGAATCGTGTTGGAAGGTGAAATGTATGGTGGGACGCCGATACATGGAGTCGAGAAGCCAACCTAAGAGGAAGCCGAAGATGAGTCCTCGACCTCCACCTATTCGCCAACCTATGATGGCAAAAATGATTCTGAAACTAAGCAGGCAAGACATGATTCATTATGGGTTCAAGGTTCTTTCATAGTGTCTGTCGGAGTTCCTCTGTAACACTTTTGACAGGCACCACTTGATAATCTCCGTCTTTGAGCCAAATGATGCAGCGTGAGATAATGGGAATGCCAATGTCTTCCAGCATAAGGGCATAAAGGGAGAGTTGTATGGTGTAAATCGAGTAGTCTTCTTCTGTCATATAATCAAAGGGGAACTGCAGCATCTTTCCATACTTCCTGTTGTACTCGTTTGCAAGATTGGCATTAGTCTTATAGTCGAGGATTATGAAGCCTTCCCGTTTGCCATTGCTTCCGTCGTTGTAGTAAAGCATGTCGAAGGTTCCTGCAATCTGCTCTTTGAGGTTTCGTTCCTGACAAGGATTCTTTCCACTATACGCCCTTCCTTCGTTGAGGACAAGGTGCATACTTTTGGGCAATTCACTCATGAACTTGAACACAGCCTCTTCTTTTGGATGAATTGGAGCGAGGAAACCATACTCAGGCATATATTGACTCTCCACAATAGGGCAAATGCGTTCAGGCATTCCTGCCCGCAAATAGCCGAGACTTTCTCCATAGGCATGAGTCTTGGTACCAAGTGTGGTGGCTCGGAATTTGATTTGTCGCCATTGCTGAATCCAGTATTCTGGCGTCTCACCATTCTTCTCTGCATAACACTTTGCCTGCAGCAGTTCGTCGAAAGGCTCACGAATGAATTGATGAGCGACATTCGTAGCAGAGGTCAACTCCTTTCCGTCCAAGACATAGCGATGACCTTCGTCATAGAATTCAAGGTCCTCAAACTCGCTAAGGACCTTTCTGCGCGCTTCCGTCACAACTTCAGGCTCGCCAGCCACAATGAACATCTTGTCTTCCGTCATTTGCTGCTCAGGATTTTCTTGCCTTGACTGATGTTAATGCCCTTAACCGGACGACTGAGGCGTTGGCCTGCAAGGTTGTAAAGCTCGCCTCTATTCGGAAAAGGGAAAGGAACAGAACCTATGCCGGTATCATCATCGGGAAGAGGGACTTCAACCAGCGCATCAGTATACGTGGGACGAAACTCCGAGACTTGAATCACGCCATTACCGCCGCCTTTTCTAGCTGTGATGACCCACTTGAAACTTTGGTAAGCCTTCGTCGTTTCTGAAGGTAATGTATATGTATAGGTCTTGAAATTCTGGTCCTGAAGTTTTGTGTCGTTCGTAACAGAAGCTATCAGTTCCCACGAAGCATCATCCTTGCCAGGATTGCTGTCGGCAGTAGAGCCGTAGAGCTGCCAAGACTTGGGATTGCGACCTGGATAAGTGGCATTATCGTTGGCTGTCGTAATCGTATATCCTGTCACGAAGATGGGCAGAGACGAATGGAAGATGTTGTATACTTCATTCCCTTCGCCACCATTTAGGCACCATTTCGAGGAAGTGTTGCCATCGACAATCTTATCGTAGTCTTCGCCCGATCCGAAACCTGCCGAGCCTTCATCTGGAATGAAGAAGACGTCGGCACTTGTCTTCTCGTATTCTTTCGTCTTTGCTGAGCCGTAATAGAGCCTGTTCGTGCTTTGAGCAAGGTTCTCCATATCGTTTTCTCCGCCAAGAGGAGCATATATTTCGAGGCTGGATTTCAGCATGCGTCCATTGCAAACTGCTGTGATTTCCTCTGGTGTCATGCCTGAACGCCAGAAAGACAACTCGCTAACTTCGCGACTATGGCTGTCGTCGCCAACACTGACAAATTCAATCTTCGACAAACGCTCCCCTACTTCGCCAGCCTTTACCTTGTCGACATAAAGGATGGTACGACGCTGTGCATAGTAACTTGTCAGGGAGATATTGTGCCAATTCCCGTCGTTGATAGTTGTGGTGGAAGTGATTGTCGAACCTGTTGGAGCAGTATAAGTGACGGTTCCATCAGTATTGACTCGAACGACGGCCTCTTCCAATGAAACTGCTTGAACGAGAGAGACGACCTGACCTTCTGTGCCTTTGATGCGAACTGTTACAGTAAAGGGATGAACTGTCTCTTCTGGTTCGAAGTAGATTCGCTTTCCTGCAGCGATGGTCATGCTCTTTGTCTGGTTGCGAACTGGCTGAGGTTTGCCTGCTTTGAGAGCGTCGAAGAGCGAAGGCACCATCGCATACATGAATTCCGCATGGCCAGCCGTGTTCTGATGGTAAGTGTCGGCAACATATCCGTCAGCCCATTGTCCGTTGCCTTTGTCGATAGAACCGAGAACGTTGGTCGAGGGAACATCCCATTCGTGAATGAGCAGATTGAGTTGTTTCACATAATAGTAGTCGTCGTTATTGTAGTCGCTACGGGTATAGTTGTTCATCACCATCGGAATCTTCCCGTCTGCGCGAACCTTTCTTATTAACGAAAGCATGTTGTCGCGCCATTGATTGAAGACAGATTGCTGGTTGCTCGCTCCATGAATGCCTTCGTTGCCAAGCGAAAGACCGAAGATGACATAACGGCCAAAGTCGCGAATTAGGTCATCGTATCGATTCAGGAGGTTGGTTGTGGTGTTGCCTCCGATAGAGACATTCGTTGTGTAGAAGGGATTCTCACTTCTGCCTTCATTATGACGAGCGATGAGTTGCTGACCATAAAGGTAGCGATAACCCTTCCAATCTGTAGCGCCTTGACCGTTTGCAACAGAAGAACCGAAGACGGATATGCGGTACTCGTCGATTGGGGCTGATATGTCGTACACCATATCCTTCATATTGACGGTGATGGTATAAGTGCCAGAGTTCTGATAGATGTTCTCCGTGCTTTGTCCCTTCTCGACCTCTCCGAGCACATATCTTGTTGCTGCACCTTGAAGACGCTTGATGGCATAGGCATCGTCGTTGTTGAGCGCGAAGTACATTGTCTTGTCGACCCATTGCTGAGAGGTGGTTTCCAGGAGTGTCACCTCACCCTCGAAGATGCCATTCCCTTTGTAAGGAATGGTGGGATTGCCTGCTCCGATGTTGCCTCGAACGTTCATCGTGACAGGAAGAACCGTGACTGTCTTGTTTCCTGTATTGACTGTGATGCGAGCCACACAGTTTTGTGCGACAGAGAAAGGCGTTTCACCTTCGACATCGAAACTGCCGCCACCTTTATCCGAAAGCGTCACCGTTTCGCCATCAACTTTACCAGAAAGTGTGAAAGAGCCTGCTTCGAGACGGGCATAAGCCTCATAAAGATTGCTTCCGAGCGATTTGAAAGTCACATCTTCGGCATTTCCGCTAAGAGAAAGGCTTGCAAATTCGAGCGGTTCTTCAGGCCGAGTTCCGCCTTCGTACTCTTCCACCCTCATCGCACTGATGTGTGCCATTCCGAAGAATCGCTGGTAGGTAATGAAGATGTTGCCACTCTTGTCTGGGTAGATGTAGTCGGTCTGCAGAATGTTTCGCAGGTTGCCGTGATAGCCTTCGCCACCTATGTCAGAGCCAGAAGTGGTTTGTCCGCCAGTCCAAGTCTTTTGTCCCTTGAAGGTATAGAGTGTTGCGCGATTGTCCGTATGATTGCGAGAGCCGTAAATGTAGAAGCGATAGCAATGTTCAGGATTGAGTTTGGTCATCTTGAAGGAACGCACATCTGCATTGTCTGTGAAGACATAATCCTCCGTAGCCGTCTTGATGGCGAGGTCTCCAAGGTCGTCCGAGGTGGGATTATTATTTCCTCCAGCATCGATGCCATTCGTGTAGGTCTTCTCCACGACAGTGAATCTTGCCCCAGTAGTAGTGCCTCCGCTATTTTTGACGGTAATCGTCTTGCTTGCCGAGATGACGTTGCTTGTGCTTGTTGTCGAGGTGATATTGTTCCAGCGATTGCCGTTAGCGTCTGTTCCAGTAGTCTGATGTCCGCGAGTATTATTGGCTGTTTCGCCGAAATCGAAGTACATCTTTTGCGTCAAGGTCAGCTCTTGGTTAGGCCGTTCCAAGCCAGAGACTTCCTCCATCTTCATGCAATTGAGGTAGACCATGATGCCTGAGCTCCTCTTTATGATGGTGAGGTCGATGTTGCCGCTCTTGTC
>JAGCXU010000133.1 GCA_017961145.1 Bacteroidaceae bacterium
GCTTCTTCTGCATCTTTATCAACCAATCGTGAACGTTATCAGATTGATTACGATGGGAGCGGAGCAGTTCCCATCGTAAAGCAAATCAAGAATGTCGTAATTAAAGAGACTAAGGTGTTTTCAAAGACTACGATTCGAAGATTTAACTGAACAAAAGCCATTATGAATCGCGTGCTGCTTCTTTTCTGTTTCCTGCCAAACCTTCTCAAGGCATCTACATCGAAAACGGACAAAAAAGGTCTTGATTAAGTGAAAATCAAAGAATAAGCCTCAACTATAAACCGTAAACTGTAAACTCTTCCCACATCCTGACTCCGACGAACTACTTTTGCACCTGACAATAAAAATAAATACAATTTATTTTGTTTTGTGCTCGCTTATTCGTACCTTTACGCCCGAAATGTACGTTGAATAACGTAAAATGAAGATATTCGGCATAGGAATGAACTATGCGGCACACAATAAAGAGCTGCAAAATTCGTTATTAAATATAGAGGAGCCTGTGGTCTTCACGAAGGCGGACTCTGCGCTGCTCTCGGGCGGCAAGCCGTTCTTCATCCCTGCATACACGAAGCGCTGTGACTACGAGACGGAGCTTTGCGTACGCATCAACCATTTGGGCAGGAGCATCCCTGAACGCTTTGCCCATCGCTACTACGACGAGGTGACCGTGGGCATAGACTTCACAGCTCGTGACCTGCAGACGCACCTACGACAGAAAGGGCTGCCCTGGGACCTCTGCAAAGGCTTCGACGGAAGTGCTGCCATCGGCAAATGGATGCCCCTCTCCCACTACGGGAAAGACATCCAGGACCTCCACTTCCACCTGCTTCGTAACGGCGAACAGGTTCAGACAGGCCATACGGCCGACATGCTCTTCGGAGTGGACAGACTGGTGAGCTTCATCAGCCAGTTCTTCACACTCAAGACGGGCGACATCATCTTCACTGGAACGCCTGTCGGAGTGGGGCCAGTCAACGTGGAAGACCATCTAGAAGGCTACCTCGAAGGAGAAAAAGTATTGGAATTCAATGTGAAATAAGACCTTCCCCCTCTCTTCAGGGGGAACAAAACAATAACTCGTATGAAAAGACTTTTCACGATATGCTTGATGCTTGCGACAGTGATGCAGGCAGTCGTTGCACAGCAGGAGAAAGGTTTGGTCTTCACCAGTCTCGACTGGAACGAGATGCGAATCGACTCCGTACTGCCCGTCTATACCGAAGTCGTACCTTTGGAAACAGACTATCGCACCCACACTTACACCGTCTCCCTACTCTACCCCGAATATGCTCCTCTGAGCGGCAAGGAAGCAGGAGTGGCAGAACACTTCGACAGCCTCATCAGCGAAACAATTGAAGTTGAGACATTTGTCGGCATAGAACGTGGCAAGGGATTGCTCGACATCTCCTTCATCCCCATCCGTCGCCAAGGCTCGAAATACGAGAAACTCATCAGCGCACAGATCATCATAAATGCCAAGCAAAGCGGAAGACTCAATGCCCCCAGGCAAGAAGTGGCCAGCGAAGGACGCTATGCTGCCAACTCGAAGCTGGCAAGCGGCAAATGGGTAAAGGTAAGCATCAAAGAGGACGGACTCTACCAGTTCTCGCGCGCCTCGCTCAAGAAGATGGGCTTCACCAATCCGGAAAACGTGCATCTCTATGGCTACGGAGGCCACTTGCTGCCCGAACTCATCCGCAATGGCACACATTACGACGACTTGGTCGAGGTACCACTCTACTATAACAACCAGACTGACAGCTGGATATTCTGGGGAAACGGTCTGATCTATTGGAATGGCGACACACGCATCACCAACACTTTCGCCCGTCAGGCATGCTATTTCCTGACGCAAGAAGATGCGCCTTCCACAATGGAAACGCTCTCCTTCGACCCTGACCTTCCGCGACAAGCGTACAACAGCACGAGAGCCCACACACTCTACGAAAAGGACGAATTTGCATGGTATTCCTTCGGCCGTCACCTCTTCGATAACGAGAACTATGCCAATAGCAACTCTCACAACTATACCCTTAACGCCACAGATCCCGTCGGCAACGGGAAGCTGCAGGTTGTTTTCACGAGTTCTAATGCTTCGACCAATCAAGTCGGTGTCACCATAAACGGTACTGCGGTAAGTTCCTTCAGCGTTCCTCCCATAGCAGATTACATCTATGCGACTTCTACCACGACAGACTATGACCTGACCGATCAAGGCCCGCCTGCAAAGCTCAGCATAAACCTTCGCTCGGAATCCGGCAAGAAAGCACGACTGGATTATCTCGCTTACAGTTACGACCGCAAACTCAGCACTAAGGCAACCGGTTTCGTCGACTTCACCCACCCGGGAAATGATGCCGCAAGGTTCAACATCTCCGGAACCAACGTCAAAGTCATTCGAACAGGCAGTTTAGGAAAGAAGGATGCTTTGGTGGCAGGCACGCAGGAAGGTGACACCTATTCCATCAATGTCGATAACGGCGGAGAACATTTCGTGGCATTCAATACCACAGCCTCTTTCCCAGAACCCACCATCGTAGGGAATATAGAAAACCAGAATCTGCATAGCCTCGACAGTATCGACATGGTCATCATCATACCGGCAAGTGGAAAACTCCTCTCCGAGGCACAACGTCTGGCAGATGCTCATGCGCAATACGACGGATTGCATGTAGCTGTTGTCCGTGCAGACAAGATATACAACGAGTTCTCAAGTGGCACACCCGACCCCACAGCATACCGACTCTTCATGAAGATGCTCTATGACAGAGCAGCCAGCGAAGATGTCGCTCCCAGATACCTTCTGCTTATGGGCGACTGCGCTTGGGACAATCGCATGCTCTCGGGCGCTTGGAGAAACAGTAATCCCGATGACTATCTGCTCTGCTACGAAAGTGAAAACAGTTTTAGCGACACAAAGAGCTACGTCATGGAGGATTATTTCGGACTGCTCGACGATGGCGAAGGTTACGATCTCCTTCGCGAAAAGAGCGACATAGGCATCGGACGTTTCCCCGTCACACAAATTGCTGATGCCAAGATAATGGTGGACAAGAGCATCGCCTATTTGAGCCATCAGAACACAGGCCCATGGAAAAACCTCGTTTACATACTAGGCGACGACGGAGACCAGAACGAGCACATGAGGTATGCCAACAATGTTGCGGAGAACGTCATCTCCAGATTCCCCGATATGGAGGTACACAAAATCATGTGGGATGCCTATACACGCGTCAGCTCGGCTAAAAGCAACACCTATCCCGAAGCAGCCAAACAGATTAAGAAGCAAATGAGCGATGGCGCCTTGGTGATGAACTACACCGGTCACGCAGGTGCGCACGCATTTAGCCATGAATACGTGATTCTTCGTGAAGACTTCGAGACAATCAAGAGCACGAAGTTACCCTTATGGGTGACTTGCGCCTGCGATGTCATGCCTTTCGACTCGAATAGCGGCAACATTGGTGAAGCGGCTGTGCTCAACCCTAATGGTGGTGCCCTCGCTTTCTATGGAACGACGCGTACCGTATATGCCAGCCAGAACTTCAACATGAACCGCTACTTCATGCAGTATCTCTTCACAAACAGTACCCGCTCTAACAACGAACGCAACCGCATAGGTGATGCAATCCGACTGTCCAAAAACAGCATCATCAGCGACGGACGCGAAGCAGGATACCGGGAGAACAAACTGCAATATGCTTTGCTTGGTGATCCTGCCCTTACCATGGGCAACCCCAAACAGAAGGTTATCATAGACAAAATCAACGATCGGGAAGTGAACGGTACAGCCATTCCCCTTAAGGCAGGCGAGCGCGTGAAACTCTCCGGACACATTGAGCAAGCAGACGGAACAACGATGACAACCTTTAACGGCATCGTCCATACCCGGCTCTTCGATAACAAGGAGACCATAGTCTGCCGCAACAATGCCGGAGCAGACGAACCTTTCACCTATACCGACCGTAACGCCATGCTCTACGAGTCGCAGGACAGTGTTCGTGCCGGCATGTTCAGCGAAGAGTTCATCATTCCTGTCGACATCAACTTCAGCAACGAGGCTGGCCGACTCGTCTTCTATGCGATAGACGCAACCAATGGAATTGAGGCAAATGGCTACAACGAAGACATTCCGCTTGGCGGCATTGTGGACAACACAGACTTCGACAAGGATGGACCTCAGATATACGCTTATCTTAATGATGAAGACTTCCAGAACGGAGACAAAGTCAACGCTACCCCACTCTTCGTAGCACAACTAAACGACGCTAGCGGCATAAGTACAAGCGGAAACGGCATTGGCCACGACCTTTCGCTATGTATTGACGGCAGAAGCGACATGACATACAACATCAACGAATACTATACACACGAATTTGGCGACTTCACTAAGGGCACAGTTGCTTATAACATTCCACCACTTGAGAATGGAACGCACAGTCTTACCTTCCGTGCATGGGATGTCCTTAACAACACGAATCTGACAAGTCTCGACTTTGTAGTAGACGATGGACTCGCCACAAATATCCTTCGTCTCATGGCAAGTCAGAACCCAGCCGTCACCAGTACGAACTTCATGGTAAGCTACGATTTGCCAGGCAGCGAATGTGACTTCGTTTTAGAGGTCTTCGATTTCTCCGGCAGACGCATCTGGATGCGCGAAGAAAACACCGGAAATGCCAGCGGCATCTATACTATTACATGGAATCTTACTAACGGAGCAGGTGCAAAAGTCGACTCTGGTGTATATCTTTATCGTTGCAGAGTGAGGTGCGGACAGAGCAATTGGACCTCTAAGACGCAAAAAATTGTGGTCAGGAACAATAAATAAGCCGCTTACTCAGTTATTATAGAGTATGAAAGCACACAGAATCATCCGCATCTTGCTGCTGCTCGCTTTGTGCAGCACAGAAGTTGTCCTTGCGCAGGACAAGCAGAATATGTTTAATCCCGTCAACACTAGCGTAACCTCTTTGGCTATTGCTCCAGATGCTCGCGCAGGTGCTATGGGCGACATCGGTGCTGCAACCGAGGCAGATGTCTATTCACAGTATTGGAACCCGGCTAAGTATCCGTTCAACATTGCCCGTGCAGGTGTGGGTGTCAGCTACACACCTTGGCTTCGCAAACTGGTGAACGACATCAACCTTGCCAACCTGACAGGTTTCTATCGCATCGGTGACTATAGTGCCGTGCATGCATCTCTGCGTTACTTCAGCCTTGGTGAAGTATTTCTTGCAGACATGGACGACATGACCATCAGACCCTATGAGATGGCTATTGATGCAGGTTACAGCCGCATGCTCAGCGAAACGTTCTCTATGGGTGTCAATCTCCGTTTCATCCTTTCCGACATTAAATACGACTATACGGCAGAAAGTAGTGCCGGAAAGGCATTTGCCGCCGATATTGCTCTCTATCGTTTGGGATACTTTATGGCAGGCAATCGTGAGTGCAGCTTTGGCTGGGGTCTCAATATCAGCAATATAGGTTCGAAGATTTCTTATGGCGGGAGCGACAACTCAGAGTTCATCCCTACCAATCTTCGCTTAGGTTGTAACTTCACGATTCCTTTCAACGAGTACAACAAATTCAGCATTGGTGCAGACTTGAACAAGCTTCTCGTTCCCACTTACCCCAAGCAAGATGAGGGAGAGGCAGATAATGATTACGAAGATCGCGTGCAAAAAGACTACTATGATGTATCTTCCATTGCCGGTATGTTCAAGAGTTTCGGTGATGCACCTGGTGGTTTCAAGGAAGAGATGCAGGAGATTCAGTGGAGTCTTGGTGCCGAATACACCTACAACGACCGCTTCATGCTTCGTGCCGGCTATCATCATGAAGCCGAAAACAAAGGTAATCGTAAGTACTTTACCGTTGGTGCGGGCTTCCACATGAGCGTCTTCACCGTTGATGCTTCCTATGTTTTCTCTACTGCACAAACCAATCCGTTGGACCAGACAATGCGTTTCTCGCTTGGATTTGACCTTGATGGAATGCGCGACCTCTTCGGAAAGATGAGGAGAAGATGAGCAAGATAAGAGTTGGCTTTGGCTATGACGTGCACCGACTTGTAGAAGGTCGTGAGCTTTGGCTGGGTGGCATACGTATTGATCACCCTCTCGGATTGCTCGGCCATAGCGATGCTGACGTTCTCATTCACGCTATTTGTGATGCTTTGTTGGGTGCCGCCAATATGCGCGACATCGGGTTTCATTTCCCCGACAATAGCGAGACGTTCCATAACATAGACAGTAAAATCCTTTTGCGTAAGACGATTGAGCTTATTGCAACCAAAGGATACAAGGTAGGCAACATTGATGCCACCATTTGTGCTGAGCGGCCAAAGTTGAAGACACACATCCCCGAGATGCAAAGATGTCTTGCAGAAGTGATGGGAATCGACGTTGATGATGTGTCCGTCAAGGCCACTACGACAGAAAAGTTGGGCTTTACCGGTCGCGAAGAAGGCATTTCCGCTTACGCCACAGTCCTTATTGAGAAATAGCCCTTTCCTATGAAAGAGCGCATCGAGTACATTGATCTGGCCAAAGGCATCTGCATCTTGCTTGTTGTCATAGACCATATCTCCAACGAGGGTTACTTTTCTGCCGGAGACTATCCGCTGAATGAAATCTTCGAGCAAATGCGCATGCCGCTCTATTTTATCCTTTCAGGTTTGTTCTTCAAGGATTATGCGGGGGGCATCAAGGAGTTCCTGCTTCGCAAAGTCAACAAGATTCTGGTTCCCTATCTCTTCTTCATCTTCGTGCTCAGAGGAAGTGGCTGGATTGTAAGAAACTACACGAGTTTCCCCTCGACGGGTGTTAACATCGACGACATTTGGGGTCCGCTTTGGTTTCTTCGCTGCCTTTTCTTCATGAACGTCATCTTCGCGCTGACCTACTATGGCTTGCGCATAATCACTTCCAACAAGCTGACTCAGGACATTTTGCTGGGCATCTGCATGTTCGCAATTGGCATAGCAGGTTATCATACCGGCAACTTGCATCTGAATTTCGGCACGGCGTTGACCAGTATGCCACTCCTCTGGTCGGGTTTCATCTTGAATAGGAGGCTAAATGTGCTGCAGAAGAGGATTCCCTGGTGGTGGGCA
>JAGCXU010000134.1 GCA_017961145.1 Bacteroidaceae bacterium
AGACGAACACAGTCTGTCAAGGGCACTGCGGCCAGTCCGAAAGGATAGGACTCGCGTAGGTCCTGCTTAGTAGTGAAGGGCAGTTTACGTACGTCTTCAGGTGACTTGATGTCCTCTGCTTTGATGCCCATCTCTTTGAACTTCTGGGCATAGAAAGGCACCTTCGCACATCTATTGATTGTCTCTTGCAGACGCTCAGTCTGCAGTTTGCTTATTTCCTCCCGAGAAAGCGTCTCGTACTCGGGATGAAGGTACGGGGATTTAACATCCATGATGATATGTTTTATGCCCACTGGGCGAGTGACTCCTCGGAGATATAGGGAAGATTGTTTTCGACGATGGTCTTGCGGGCCAGTTCTGTATTGTCTGTACGGAAGACGAGGATTCCCTTTCCACCATAGAGGAAGGTATAGACGTAGGTGATGCTGATGCCAACCTTGCTGAAAAGTTCTACGACATCAGCAGCACAACCAGGCTTATTGTCGAGTTCAAGCGCAAAGACATCCGAGACGGCAACGGCAATGCCAGCCTTCTTCAGTTCTTCGCAGGCACGCAAGGGCTCAGCACACACGATGCGCAGGATTCCATACTCGGCAGTATCGGCAATGGTGGTGGCCACCAGTTGCACGTTGGCTTTCTTTAGCTGTTGGAGGACCTGAACCAAAGTTCCTGAGGTGTTCTCCAGAAAGACTGATAATTGATGGATAGTCATATTATAAGAGTTTAGAGTTTGCGCTTGTCGATGATGTGAGCGCTCTTGCCTTGGCTGCGCTCGAGTGTGCCAGGAGCCTTCAGCTGCACCTTGGCAGAGATGCTGAGTACACTCTTCAGTTTTGCTGCCAGCCTCTTTTCCAGTTCATCGATAGCTGCTGGAGTATCGAAGGTAGCGGTAAAGTATTCTTGGCGAAGCTCTACCTGAACCTGAAGGGTATCGAGGTTGTTGACGCGATCCACAATAAGCATGTAACGCGGTGCGAACTCAGGCATACTGAGTACCACACTCTCCACCTGAGAGGGGAAGACATTGATACCGCGAATGATGAGCATGTCATCACTACGGCCTTCGATGCGGCTCATGCGGATAGCGGTACGTCCGCAGTTACACTGACCGGTCATCAGCGAACAGAGGTCGCGTGTACGATAACGAAGCAACGGCATTCCTTCCTTCGTAAGAGTTGTGAAGACAAGTTCGCCAGACTGTCCGTTAGGCAGGGGTTCAAGGGTAACAGGATTGATGACTTCAGGGTAGAAGTGATCCTCGCAAATATGTGAGCCATGCTGCTCTTGGCATTCATAGCTGACACAAGGTCCCATAATCTCACTCAGACCATAGAGGTTGTAGCCCTTCAGACCCAGACGCTCCTCAATCTCCTTACGCATGCTTTCCGTCCATGGCTCTGCCCCAAAGGCTCCAGAACGCAGTTTAAGATCCTCCTTCTTGATGCCCAGCTTATCCATCGTCTCCGCAAGATAGAGGGCGTAGGATGGTGTACAAGCAATGCCGGTAATGCCCAAGTCGCGAATCAACTTCAGATGCTTTTCGGTGTTTCCTGTGCCTGCGGGGATGACAGATGCTCCCAGATGCTCCACACCATAGTGGGCACCCAAGCCGCCAGTGAACAGTCCGTAGCCGTATGCCACAGAGAAAATATCGTCACGCGTAATGCCGTAAGACGTCAAGCAGCGAGCCATACATTCGCTCCACACCCCAACATCCTTACGGGTATAGCCAACGATGGTGGGATTGCCCGTCGTGCCGCTGCTGGCATGAACACGAATTATCTCGCTCTGAGGGGCGGCCTGCAAGCCAAAGGGATAGTTGTCACGCAAGTCCTTCTTAGTAGTGAAGGGCAGTTTCTTGATGTCCTCGATGGTTTGAATGTCATCGGGACGGATGTCCATCTCCTGCAACTTATTGCGATAGAAAGGGACATTGTGATAGACATACTCCACGATTTTATGGAGACGCTTGCCCTGCAAGGCACTCATCTCATCGCGGCTCATGCACTCTTTGTTAGGATTCCAAATCATAATGGAGTGTTCTATTTGACGATTTACTATTAATTTGTGATTCACTGATTGTTTGCCTCGAATATCTGCATGCGTTCCTCCAGCTGACCATACTGATGGTCTTCTATGAAGGAAGTGCAAACACGCAGTCCTTCCTGATGCGAACCGGTGGTAATGAGGGAGATGGCCGACACACCATAGTACATTAGCTCACGAGCAAGTTCTCCACTCGTCATATTCTTGTAGCCGATGGTGAAATAGAAGCCATCAGCTACAGGACGATCCAAGTCGCGGTCATAGACCACATGGAAGCCATGACGCAAGAAGATATCCTTCAGTTTGCGAGCTCGCTCGCCATAAACCTTCACCTCGTCGCGGAAACAATATTTGCCATCGCAAGCTGCACGGAACATCTCTGCCAACGCATATTGTGCCGAATGACTGGTGCCACTGCTCAAAGCATAAAGCATACGAGTGGAGAAGACTAGGCCGAAAGGCAAGCCCTCATAGCGAGCGCTGAGGTCAGGGAAGTGGCGATGGAACAGCTTGTCGCTGATGCACACCACTCCGATACGTTCACCGGCATACGAGAAAGCCTTCGAGCCGCTGATAAGCAACATATAGTTATCAGTATAGCGAGCTACGGTTGGTTGATATGGAGGCTCAAACGGAACGCTCAAATCCTCGCGGAAGTCCATTGCGAAGTAGGCAAGGTCCTCCATCACGATTGCGTCATACTTCGTTGCCAACTCGCCGATAGTCTGCAGTTCACTCTCAGTAAGACATACCCATGAGGGATTGTTGGGATTAGAATAAACGATGGCGCAGATGTTCCCTTTTTCCAAATAGCTTTCGAGCTTTGCACGCAACTTGTCGCCACGATAGTCATAAACATCGAAAGTCTCATACTTCGCACCTTGTACCTGCAACTGCATCTTCTGGACAGGGAAGCCTGGATCAATGAACAGCACGGTATCCTTCTCCTTGCAAGCCTGTGAGCAAGTAAGGAAAGAAGCGAATGTGCCCTGCATAGAGCCGCAAACGGGTACACAGCCCTCCGCAGCAATGTCCACACCAATGAAAGCCTTCACAAAGCGCGAAGCCTGTTTCTTCAGTTCTGGATATCCCTGAATATCAGGGTAACTGTGAGCAATGCCGTCTTGAAGAGACTTAATCTGTGCCTTTACTCCCACCTCAGCGGCAGGTAGTCCGGGAATGCCCATCTCCATCTTGATGAACTCTACCCCACTCTCCATCTCTGCCATTGCAGCCACCTGCTTCACTTCGCGAATGGTAGCTTTGGCAAAGTCCTGAATACCCATTTGAGCTATCAGCCCATCAACGATTGATTTAGGTATAGGTGTCGTCTTCTTATTGTCTTGCATACACACTATTGATTTGCTTGTACCCCGGCATCGAAGGCCTTGAGGTTAGCTTCCACTATTTGTTCTCCTTTGCGAGCGAAGACTGTAGCGATGGCTTCTCTAAGATTCTCTACGGAAAGGATGCTGATGATGGGAGCTGCCATTCCGAGCAATACCATGTTTGCTCCTCTTGGATTTCCGCAATCTTTGGCAACCGTCTCGATGTCGAGCTTAATGCTTGGCAGGGTGTCAAGTTCCTTCTGCAAGGATTCCTCGTCAGGATAGTTGGGGATATTGACGAAAGGTTTTGAGCTTGTCACTATCCTACCCTCTTTGTTCAAGTAAGCAAGGTAACGCATCGATTCCATGGGTTCCATAGAGATGATGAGGTCTGCACCGGCTTCAGCAATGAGGTCGCTCCAAATGGGCTCTGTAGAGAGGCGAAGGTTCGACTGCACATCACCACCTCTTTGACTCATGCCATGAACCTCGGCTTGCTTGAGGTAAAGTCCGGCCTTCGTTGCTGCCTCGCCTATAATGGTTGCGATGGAGAGGATGCCTTGTCCGCCCACACCACATAAAATGATATCTTTCTTCATCGTTTATTGCTTCTTAGCTCTTGCATGACGGGCAAAGGTCTGAATACATTCTCTGCGAGGAATGATGACGGAAACGCCCTTGTACTCAATCTCTTCCCTGATGACACGCGTTATCTCGGGCATATTCTTTGGAAGAGGAACAACGACTCGAACATGTTCTGGCTCTACACCAAGACCAAGGCAGATAGCCTCGTACTTGTTGGTGCCTGCAGAATCTTGTCCGCCAGTCATGCCTGTTGTGAGATTATCGGAGATGACAACAGTAATGTTGGCCTTGTCGTTGACTGCATCCAGCAATCCAGTCATACCACTATGAGTGAAGGTCGAGTCGCCTATGATTGCAACGGCAGGGAAAAGACCTGCATCGGCAGCACCTTTTGCCATCGTGATGCTTGCACCCATATCGACACAAGACGATAGGCTCTGGAAAGGCGGCAAAGCGCCAAGCGTATAACAACCGATATCACCGAAGACACGATGGTCCGGATACTCTGCAAGCACTTGATTCAGAGCCGTATAGACATCTCTATGACCACATCCTTGACAAAGCTGGGGAGGACGAGCTGCCATATTCTTTGCAGGAGCAAAGACGGCTCCATTTGCCTTTCCCAAAGCCTTTGCCACATTATCGGGAGTGAGTTCACCAGTTCGTGGCAAATCGCCTGTCAAACGTCCTTTTACGGGATAACCTGCACCAAGCAAACCCCTGACGAGTTCCTCAACGACGGGCTGGCCGTCTTCAATGACGAGGAGTTCGTCGCACTTTTCAGCCAGAGCTTTTATCTTCTCTTCTGGCAAAGGATATTGCGATATCTTAACGAGATTGGCATCGTTTCCTAACGATTCTTTCACATAGTTATAAGCAATGCCACATGCCAGAATACCAGTCTTCGCAGCAGTCGTTTCAACCTTATTGTAAGGACTTTCTGCCGAAGCCTGTTTCATCGCATCCTGTTTCTCGATGAGTTTCACATACTTCTTTCTTGCGATGCCTGGCAGAAGCACCCATTGATCGGTTGAAGGCGAAAGAGTCTTCTCTGCCTTTGGTTCTGTCACTTCGACTGCTGCTCTTGAGTGAGCGAGACGAGTGACAACACGAAGTACGATAGGTTCGCCCAACTTTTCAGAGAGGTCGAAGCCGTAAGCCATCATGTCGTAGGCTTCCTGCTGATTGGAAGGCTCAAGGCAGGGAACAAGCGCGAACTTGGCATAGAAGCGCGAGTCCTGCTCATTTTGCGAGGAGTGCATCGAAGGGTCGTCGGCAGCAAGAACGATAAGTCCGCCTTTAACACCCGTTATGGCACTGTTGATGAAAGCATCGGCACAAACGTTCATGCCAACATGCTTCATGCAGACGAGGGCACGCTTGCCGGCATACGACATACCGAGGGCCGCTTCCATTGCCGTCTTCTCGTTCGTACACCAACGCGAATGAATGCCGCGTTCCTTGGCAAGAGGGTGGTTCTGTATGTATTCAGTGATTTCCGTGCTTGGTGTTCCAGGGTAGGCATATACGCCACTCAACCCCGCATTGATGGCACCAAGAGCAATGGCTTCATCACCTAAAAGGAGTTTCTTCATAATAAATTCTGAGTATTCTGAATAATCTGAGTATTCTGGGACTTAAGCCCTGATGAGTTGCAGGAACTCTTCGCGAGTCTTGGCTTGATTGAAGGCACCGCAGAAATCGCTGGTCGTCGTGATGCTACCTTGCTTCTGAACACCTCTCATCTGCATGCACATATGCTGAGCCTCGACAACAACCATAACGCCAAGAGGTTGCAGAGCTTCCTGGATGCAATCGCGAATCTGCTTCGTCATGCGCTCCTGAATCTGGAGGCGATGCGAGAAACAATCCACCACGCGAGCTATCTTGCTCAAGCCTGTCACTTGCCCGTTTGGGATATAAGCCACATGCACTTTTCCGTAGAAGGGGAGCATATGGTGTTCGCAAAGAGAGTAGAAATTGATGTCGCGCACGATAACCATCTGGCGATAATCCTCGTTGAACTTGGCCGAGTTGAGGATTGCGACTGGGTCTAGTTCGTAGCCCTGCGTAAGGAAAGTCATAGCTCGAGCCACGCGCTTTGGTGTCTTGAACAGGCCTTCGCGCTGAGCATCTTCTCCCAGAAGATTGAGGATGGCTCGGATGTGTTCTGATATTTGTTGCTGAGCAGGAGTCAGTTCGTGCTTGTATTTCTCTTCCATTTAGAATCTGGCATTTATTTTACTTTTCACGACGACGGCTTCGCGGAAGATACCCATCTCGCGAATCTGTCTGAGAACTTCTCTCGCCTCTTCGTTCGTGCGGAAGTCGCCGACTCTGCATAGCCAGTGTGGCGAGACGAAGCTCACATAGACAGCATGGTAAGGGAAGTAGTTCTTGAAGCGTAAGCCCGCAGCTCGTGCTTCAGCCCTACCCTTACGGGAATTGTCGCCGAAGTACACCTGAATGCGATAACCGTTCATCTTCACTATTTTCCCATGCATGATACTGTCCGTAGGAGCCGTCGCGATGGAGTCTGAGTCGTCGGCCTGTTTCTTTTTTGTTACCGACTTCAGTGCCCCATTCACGAGGTCTGTGATGGTTTTTTCCTGATGCAGGACGATTTTGCCTACCGAATCCACCACTTGTTGCAGCCTTTCGGTAAAAGTCTGTTGAGCGCTCACGTTCAAAGCGCTCAGACAGAAGACGATAATGGCGAAGGTGTACTTCATTTTTGTATGTATAAGTTTTATTTCCAAGCGTCGATGATGCCCTTGAAGTCAGGAGCCTTGAGGCTTGCACCACCAATCAGACCGCCGTCGATGTCAGGCTTGCCGAAGAGTTCAGGAGCGTTGCTTGCCTTGCAGGAACCGCCATAGAGGATGGTGGTGTCGTCGGCTGCTTGAGCGCCATAAACGTCGGCTACGCATTTGCGGATGTAAGCGTGGATTTCCTCAGCTTGTTCTGCAGTTGCAGTCTTGCCTGTACCGATAGCCCAAATGGGTTCGTAGGCGATGACGATGTTCTTCCATTGTTCTGCAGTGAGGTGGAAGACACTGCCTTCGAGTTCTGCCTTGCAGACTGCTTCCTGCTGGTTTGCTTCGCGCTGGTCGAGGCTTTCGCCAATGCAGAAGATGACTTTCAGACCGTTTGCGAGAGCCAGATCGACCTTATCCTTGAGGATTTCCGGAGTCTCGTTGTAGTATTCGCGACGTTCGCTATGACCGAGGATAACGTATTCAGCACCAGTGCTTTTCACCATTGCTGCACTAACTTCGCCCGTGTAAGCGCCACTCTCTTTGTTTGCGCAATTCTCTGCACTGACGGCTATGACGCTGTCCTTCAGCAGTTCGCTCAGGGTTGCGAGGTGGATGAAGGGAGTGCCGATGATGACTTCGCAATTGGGCTTTTCTGCAGCCAGAATTTCTTTCAGTTCAGTAGCGAGTGCTACACCTTCCTGCAGGGTCTTGTTCATTTTCCAGTTACCTGCTACAATTTTCTTTCTCATTTGTGTAAGTTTTTGAGTTTTATTGAGTTTGTGAGTTATTGAGTTTCAATTTCTCTGGGGTGGGGAGGTCTGTCGAGGGCCATTTGCCTACGACTTTGCCGTCGTGAAGCAGCATGAGGCCTGGGTTGGAGCGAATCATAGTCTTGAGCACGACTGCGTCTGCCAGACAGAAGGGATATTCTGCACCTGTCAGGTCTTTCCAACTCTCGATAGCTTGTTCGCCGCTCGAAGTGAGACAATAGAAGCCGATTCCCTTTTCCTGACTGTAGTCGTAGAGACTGAGCAGCTCGCCCATTACTCCATCGTCCGCCTTTTCCAGATAGGGAGCCACCAGCAGGAGGGTGTAGCCTTCGTCCTGAAGGATTTGCAGGGTTATGTCTTCGCCAGTTTGCTGGTCGCGAACAAAGAGGTCCCCCACTCCAGTTCGCTTCGACGGTTCGACTTCGACGGTTTTCGTGTCGATGAAAGTCCAGGTACTGTCTGGATAGTCTTCGAGTGCGAACTCCTTGCGCTCGCCGTCTTTCTCCATGATGAAGGTTGTCTGGAACTCGCCGAAGTTCTGCTGGTCGTCGAGCCAGGCCTGACGGATGTCGGCTCCGATGTGGTAGGGACGGAAGTCGATGACGGGCAGTCGCCACAGATTGTAGCTGGCAAAGAGCACGGCAAAGACGAAGGCCATGAGGGCGACTATCCACTCGTATTTCTTGCCCACAAAGTGGGGCATCAGTCTGTACCAGTACAGGGCAAAGACGGAGAGGACGAGCAGCACGACATTCTTCCAGAAAGTCTGCCAGTTGCTCAGCACCACAGCATCGCCGAAGCAGCCACAATCGGACACAGGATTGTTCAGGGCCAGATAGAGCGTCAGCGGAGTCATGACGAGCAAGAAGCAGATGGCAGTGGAGAGCGTCAGACGTCTGCGGATTCCGAAAAGCAGATAGACGCCCATCAGGAACTCCACGATGGCGAGCACGCAAGCCAAAACCAGCGGCAGCCATTCCGGCATCGTGCTTGTCAAACCGAAAGCGGCGCTGTAGTCTTCTATCTTGTATTGAGTGCCACGAGGGTCAATCAGTTTGACCACGCCGGAAAAGAGGAATGTCAGGCCGAGCACCAGTCGAACCACATTCACCACTATGGCTGCTAACCTATGCTTGAGCATTGTCGTCACCGAAGGTCAACTTAATCAGGCCGAAGACGGCATAGTTCAACATATCCATATAGTTGGCGTCCACGCCTTCGCTCACCAAGGTGTCGCCTTCGAGCAGTTCGATCTGCTTTGTGCGGAACACTTTCATCAGGATGAGGTCCGTATAGCTGCTGATGCGCATACCTCGCCAGGCCTCGTCGTAGTCGTGATTCTTGCGGAGCATCAGTTGCAGCGCCTCGTTCGCGTGCTTGTCGTAAGCCTCCACAGCCTCGTCCACAGTCATGTCGTCTGGCTTTTCGCTGAATCCTTTTTCGAGCTGGATGAGGCCGATGATGGCATAGTTCACGATACCGATGAATTCAGGGCGGATTCCCTCATCGACGAGCGAGACACCCTTCGTCTCGATGCTGCGGATGCGGTTGGCTTTGATGTATATCTGGTCCGTAAGCGACGAGGGGCGCAGTATTCGCCAAGCGGCTCCGTAGTCGTGCAACTTCTTGACGAACAGAGCGCGACATTCCGCCATCACCTTCTCGAACTGTTCTTTGGTATTCATTGACGTTATATTGACTACTGACAACTGACTACTGACTATTGACGACCGGCTTTTCTGTTGTCCGTTGTCTGTTGTCCGTTGTCTTTCTTATTTCGCGTGCAAAGATACTACTTTATTTTCAAATAAGAGGCAAGTTTCGCAGAAAAAAGTCTTATTAGGACTTATTTTATGGCTTACAGCTAAATAGTACATACAGAAATCCTCGCAACAGAGAACCTGACCGGACAATTTGTCTTGTCAGCTTATCATCATCATCCACATGCATACGTATTGACTTTTGTGTATCACTGTATCCCAGCGCCTGTGCCAGAAGGGGGTCATTGACGCTTTGGATTGCCCTTAATGACTTAATGACTGCATTTTCAGTCCATCCGTTGCTTTCCTCCAGGGGTGAACAAATCGTTCTCCCCCTTGTCTTCCTTTGGCATGATCATATACAAAAATCCCCGCCACTGAAACCTGTAACGGGGATTTGTTGTTGGAGAGGAATGCGATTTACTTAATCTTGTTACTCTATCGCCACAATGCTTCCAAAGCCACTCCAAGGAGATTTTGCTTTGTAAGCACTCACAGAACCTGCAGGCACATGGAGCGTAGCGGAGGTAATGGGAGTCTCATTAAACGCATCATAACCTGTGCTGGGAACATTTTCTGCGTAACAATAGACATCTGTTAGGCTGCTGCAACCAGAATAATCCTTCCCTTTTCCCATATGCGTTACAATGTATAGCTACACTACTGAGTCCAGAATTCCCAACAGAAAGCATTGATTCTGGTGCTATGGTTCCAACTTCCACTCTTCCCAATGAATCTACTACAAGTTGTGCGTTGATGTTCGTGGCAGCAAATGCCAATGCCATTGAGACAATAATCTTATTCATATTATATTCTATTATATATAAGTTAGTAATCTGCTGTGTATGAATAAATTGTTCTCTCTATTTGTCTGCCGACTTTTTCTTTCCGTTTTCGATGTAAATTCTACCACTCGCCCCAGAGGAGAGTGCCGTCTTGGGCCTGGCCTTCTGCCTCGATGCTCAGGGTTGTCTGGCGAGAGTTGTTGTAGAATGTGACGTTTGCTTCGCCTTCTTCATTCAACTTGAGGTTTGGATTCCAATAAAGCGTCCTGCGATAGTCGGTCGGCTCTGGTGGTGTCTGCTGCGAATAGTCGGGACTGTAGAACTCTGCCGGGTAAGAGAAGCCTGGCAGATTGTAACAGCGGTCACGATACACAAGACGTCTGCTTTCATCGAAGTAATGGCCTATCATAATGCGTGTTTCCGGTCTGTTTGAGCCCCAATAACGGTCGCTTCCTTCAAGGCGAGGCTGATAGTCGGTATATACGACATACTTGTCTATCAGTCTTCGCACATCCTCGTTGGGGACGACATGAATAGTGTCACCAAAGTTTGTCCGACTTTCTCCCGGAGACAGTTCAAGGTCATCATTTACTGAATTCAGATATTTGGGATGGTACAGAGAGTCTGGAGGGGTGCCTGCTTCCCAACGTGGGAATTGGAAACGGATACGGTCATCTCCACTTCCATCCTTTTCTTCGTCTGTTCCGTAATCATTCAGATAAACTCGAACCAATTCTTTCCTGATGTCCTTGTAATCAAATATCGGAATCCCTGCATCCTCTATTGTGTTCCATGCATCGTATGCATCTACGAGGAAAGCGGGGTTTGCCATGTCAAATCTCTTCAGACGGCTTCTGCGACGCGCCTTGACTTGGACTTCCCGCAAGGTTCTTGCAGAGTCTGCCAACAACTCGGACGGAACGTCGTACTCTGAAGCGACAGGCTTCGGCGGCAAATGCGACTGATAAAAGCTGAAAGGCAATACAAAACGCGGATAAGGCCACGAAATGTATGCTCTGAAGTCTGACTCTCCCAGATTGAGTTTCCTGCTTATACGAGAGGAAAGGCCATCGTCATAGCCAGCCATCTGAATCCATGAGTAATCCTGTTCGTCCTTTTTATCTTTTCCCCATTTTGCAGAGTCGGCAACAGAGAGGAAGAGTATGCTGTTCCCATAGAATTTAGGGCACGGTATCTTGAATCTGTTTCCTACGAAAGGTTCTTCGCCTATGACAGTTTCATTGGTGTTCGTATGAATAAGTTCTGCGTGTATGCGCAAGCTGGACGTAATCTTTTTCCGCGCCATCTCCAAGAGCAGTTTGTAGTCACGCTTCTTTAAATTCAGAAGATCCAAGTCGTCACCGAACCCATTATAGGCTATCCTGTTCGGATTAAAGTAAATATACCCCACCAGGATGGGTGCCTTCTCGTCAGGTTGCGTCAGGTCCCATTCCCCATTTATTGCCATATCCCGCCAGACGAAACGGCGCCAGCCTTGCGTCATCATCAGCAAGTCCAGAGCCTGTCGATGTATCTCGTCATCACTCTCGAAGTACCAGCCGGGATTGGGGACGAAGCCCTTTATTTCAGAGGAGAGCAACATCTCCGTCATGATGTTCCCGCTGTCGAAGAGGGGGTCGGTTTGAGAACCGTCGCGAACCGCAAGAGAGACAGGAACGTCTTGCCCACCACCATTTACCCTCAGTTCCACCTTCTCGTATGGATTGTACCTGTCTTTCAAGCCCACGACGGCAAGTGTCGGCTTTGACAGTTCCGGCTTGGTGACAAAGAAGAGACGGTCGGCAAAGACACGTCCCCGAGTGTCGAACACAGTTACCTGATGAATGCCTGCCGACAGGTCTTCCACTTTCAGCCTTTCCCCTTCGCTCAAAGCATGGAACTTCTCCAGCTTCCCCTCGTGCATGATGGTCAGGGCAAGGCTGTCTGCATCGAGGCCTGCAGGACTTGTCTCGATGATGGTGCAGTCAGTCTCCTGCAGTACCCTTATGGCAACACCTTTCTCCTCCGGCTTCGGCAACTTGGCAGACACTTTCTCTCCGCTTGCTGCGACAAAGGTCACTTCGCTTTCCATCCCCTTTCCTGGTACGATGGAGAACACGCCTCGCCCCCGATTGATGGTCTTCGCCTGTTCGTTTCCAATGGTCAGGATGCCTTCCACCTGCTCGCCATCCGTCATGGCTGCTTCAAAGGCAACACGATTCTCCACACCAGCTATCAGGTTGCCGCCTTCGGGAAAGAGCGAGAGGTTGAGTTTGCGCTTGTCCGGATCGTCCCTGAACTCACGGCGCATCACACGCAAGGTCATGTCGCGAGTGTAGTCTCCTGGAGTGAGAGGTCTGTCATAGACAGGGAAGACACGACTGTAAAGCTTGTCGTAGTCGCGGAAATATTCGCGTTCCATCTTCTTGTCCCTGAACATGAAACTGTAGCTGCTGGGGTGTTCGTGCTCATGTTCTCCCCAGTTCAGTTGCCAGCGCGTATAAGCACGAAGTTCGTAGAAGCCGCTGTACTGAATCATATTGTTCAGGGCGAAGAAGCCGTTACCACGTCCTTTGCTCATCTCGACGAGCTTTCGCTCCACCAGGTATCCGTCGTTGTTCAGCAGTTCCACATAAAGCACACCACTAACCTCCGACGGCCTGTCGGTATTCGTTTGCCTCGTGTAGGCCGTGAACCAAATGGTGTCGCCCTGGAAATAGCAAGTGTTATCGAGATGGACATACACCTTTTCCTGAGGAATGGTTTTGCCGAAAGCCTCCAGCCTTGAGACAAGTTTCTCAAATGCCGGTTCCTGCCCCACAAGCGGAGGCAAGCAGGCTAGCAAAAATATTATTGTACAGGCAAAGTGTTTCATTCATTAGCTTTTTCTTATGCAAAGG
>JAGCXU010000135.1 GCA_017961145.1 Bacteroidaceae bacterium
ATCTATCTGAAGCAAGCTCGCAAGATTGCCATCTTCCTGCTGAACCACCCCCGTCTGCCTGCCGACGGAGTGCCTTATTGGGACTACGACGCGCCCGACATTCCGAATGCGAAGCGCGACGCCTCGGCCGCAGCCATCATGGCATCTGCCTTGATAGAACTGAGCCAGCTCGACAAGAGCAAAATGGCCCCGAAGTGGCTGGCACTCGCCCAGAAGCAGCTTCGCACCCTCAGTTCGCCCGAATATCTGGCCGGGGAGGGGGAACAGGGCGGCTTTATCCTGAAGCATGGCGTGGGCCACATGCCCGAGAAGCGCGAAGTGGACGTGCCCCTCACCTATGCCGACTATTACTATGTGGAGGCCCTGATGCGGCTGAAATTAGCTTACGGTTTACGGCTTACCGCTTACGGCTTATAGTATCTTTCCGTAAGCTCATATGCTTCTAAGCTCATAAGCCAACATCTAGTGCGACGATGGCAAACATCTAGTGTGACGTTTGCGATTTACTAGTGTGACGTTTGCATTTTTACTGTGCCTCGTTTGGCATTTCAACAAGCCGTGTTTGTGATGGAAGCAATATGTAACATGTATCGGTTACAAAAAACACAGACTGTACCCCGAATCCTATAGTCAATATTATTATATAATACGTAGTATTATATAATAATATTGGAGTAGAAGTCCTAGGTATAGTCCCATTTAAATGTAACAGATACATGTTACATTTACAATTATTTTTCGTACCTTTGTCGGGACAATAATGTGAGACGATGGAATTGACGGTTACAGGTATTCAGTTTGCTTTGGCGCCAGACGAGCCCGACAGGAAGAAGCGTGTCAAGGTGACGGAGGCATTTCTGGCCGGATTGGAGAAGGGGCAGGAGGTCTTGTTGAAGGCAGAGCCCATGAATCCGATTGATGCGAGTGCCGTTGCGGCTTTCCTGGATTACTCGCAAATCGGCTATCTCACTAAGGAGAGTGCAGTGAAGGTGGAGCCTCTGCTCGACGACAAGGGGCAGTGCAGGGCTGTCGTGAAGGATACCGACCATCACCTTGCCCTCTTCCTCACGATTCCCGATGTCCCCGAAGCAAAGCCGTCGCCTATTCTGCGCGAACGCACTTTGCCTCAGAGTCCGCTCGGCCTGAGTGTCCGTTTGGGTATTGCCAGCGATGAGAGCCGAGAGCAACTGATTGCGAGCAATCTGGCCGAGATGGAGGTGACGAAGGAGAACATGCCCGAAATCCTTCATTTGGCTGAGCTCTACCTGCCTCTGATGAACTTGTCGATTTGCTACGAAGATACGCTTTGGCTGACCGAAATAGACAGGAAACTGGACGATGCGAGGTCGAGATGGCAGGAGCTGGGCGTCGAGGTGGAAGATGTGGCCATGCTGTCGCGTATATATGATAATGTACACGAGGCTGCGGGCGACTTGCACACCACGGCCACTCATGTTCCGGAGCGGATTTTCATGAACCACCTCGACCGTCTTCGCCAGGACAAGGCCGTCACTCAGCCTTTCTTCAAGAAGTATTGCGACACCGTTTTGGACGGCAAGGATTTCTGCCTGGCAGACCGCAACAAGATGGCTGCGGAACACGACCGCCTTCTCGGCTGGCTGAAGGGCATGAAATGGGACGAGCTGAGAGACCCCGACAACTTGCGGATGATGGGCTATCGGGTGAACTACCTCCGCCTCTCCCGTCAGGAAATCTACGACCTCTACAGCGTCCTGCTCCTCCTGGAGAAGCTGAAGTCGTGCTGCCAAAAAGCTGCCGCAAACAGCATCTTGATGTCGGAACACGCGATAGAGTATTGGAAACGGCTGGAAGAGCACGGATTTGTCGATGCGGAGTTCAAACTGACGAAAAGCACTACCCGCCAGCAAGCCATGCTCATCGCCGACATCTTTGCCGAGCAGCTGGGCATAAGTTCCAAATGGAAGACTTTCGAACGCTTTTGGGGCATCAAGAACTTGGCTCAGGAGAAATACCATTACCAAGAGACAGGCATCATTTCTTCGAGAGAGAGAGAAATAAACTCCATCTTTTTGGAATGATGTAACTGGCTGATTTTCAGCATAGTCTTCCCCTATATAGGAGCAACTATAGCCCCCGTATAGGGGATTTTTGTTTGCAAACTGTCGTACCTTTGCACCAGCAATCGGGATACAAAGGCGCCTTGCATCTTCGTTTGCAAAACGAACATATTATTAACCTTAAAATATAGAAACATGAAAGAAATCAAAGTAAAAAGAAGGTACATCCTTCAAAAAGAAGGAGAACCCAAAGCACCTCCACCAACTACAGCTATGGTGGAGACGGAAGAACCCCTAGAACAAAACCTGAAACGCTTCGACCTCTGCGTGGAAATGGCAGGACTGAAGCCGGAAGAGATGGACATCTGGGGTGTCCACAACTGGCACTCCAACCTCATGGCCGTGCTCTCTGTCGGAGCAGGGAAACTGATGAGCCGGGAACAGTTCCGCGCTGTCGTTCGCAAACGATTGCCTAACTACGCAAAGACCGAAGACTGCGAGAAACTCATCGGCTACTTCTACGACAAGTACGATTCCGAGCGAGGGTACATGAGCGCCAACCTGCGCGAAATCAATGCGAAGGCTCAGGCACCGATGGCCGAAGAAGACGAGGACGACCGGGAAATGGAGAAACTGCGCGAAGGCTGGAACCCACCACCCCTGCCCGAAAAGCTGCCACGACTCGTCCGACTGCTCGTCAAGCCCTTCCCCAAGCAGTACCATCCCATGCTCACCATCACGGCACTCGTCGTTCTGGGAGCCATCGCCAGCCACTATCGCAGCCTCTACCTCGACGGCCGAACCATCGCAGCCAACCTCTTCGCCGCCATCATAGCAGGCAGCGGAATGGGCAAGAGCTGGGTGAACGAACTCTTCGAAATGATGTGCAGACACACATTGCGCGACTGGGACAAGGCAGAGTGGCAAAAAGAACGCGAAAACAAGGAAGAACGCGACAGAAAAGCCAACGCAAAAGACCGCCCGCCAAAGTACCACCCCCGCTTCCGAATCATGGAGACAATGTCGAAGACATCATTCCTGGAAGTGCAGACCAATCTGGGCGAAAACGGCATGATGCTCTGCAACTACACAGAATCGGACGAGCTGGTCAACGCTACTCGCGCACAGTTCTCGAACATCTCCGTCCTGCTCAGAAAAGCTTGGGACTTGGCCATGCATCAGCAGTACTACATGAGCGACGCATCCTGCAACACCCAATGCCGACTTTGTGCTGCCATACTGCTGACGGGCACACCCATGTCGGTCCTGAACCGACTCTTCCAGGACACCGAGAACGGCATGATGCAACGCTTCATACCCATGATCATGCCACGACTGAAACGCACCTTCCGTCCACCCACACTCGTGCCCCTCTCAAAAGACGAGGAAGCCGAAAGGGACGGGCTGATCATGAGTCTCTGGCAAAAAGACCTCGCCCTGCAAGACAGTACGCAAATGCTCGAAATGCCCAAGGCACAAAAGGCCATCCAGATCTGGTACGACACCATCGAAGAGCGCTACAACAACGGAGAACTCTCCGAAGCCGAAGCCAACCTCTCGCATCGAGTGGGACAGTTCATGCAGAGAGCGGCAATCCCCTTCGTGGCACTCTACGGCGAAGAGCAGAAAGAAGTGATAGAACTGATACGATGGCTCGGCAACTTTGCCTACTACAACATCTGCCACCTCTTTGCCACTCGTGTCAACAAAGACATGAAAGAGTCGGAAGAAATGCTCCAGCAGCACATCGATGCTCGCCTCAAAGCAATGCCTCTTCTTAACAATCTGCCCGAAGTCTTCACCCTCAAGCAGTTCAAGGAAGAACGTATCCGCAAAGGACAAAGCGAAAACGTCAGGATGCTTCTGACACGCTATTGCAAAGTTGGCAGAATCGAACGAGTGAGCAGAGGCGTCTATCGGAAAGTAACATGTAACATGTAACTGTTACAAAAAACACAGACTGTACCCACCCCCATCACTTGTGCGATAGCCTCTCTGCGAAGGGCGGCTATCGCCTTTTCTGGCTTTGCCAGAATTTACTTACGATGAATTTTGAATTTATAAATTTTGAATTTTGAATTAAACATCGTACCTTTGCAGTCGCTAAGAAGATAGCATGGAGGAAAAGAACAGTTTTGTGCGCGAAGTGGCGGAGAAGAAGTACGAGTACGGTTTCACCACCAATGTCGAGACGGACATCATCGAGAAAGGTCTGTCGGAGGATGTCGTGCGCCTCATCTCCCAGAAGAAGGGAGAACCCGACTGGCTCCTCCAGTTCCGACTGAATGCCTATCGCTACTGGCTCACGCTGGAACAACCTACTTGGGGACACCTCAAGATGCCTCCCATCGACTACCAAGCCATCAGCTACTATGCCGACCCGACGCAGAAGAAGAAACAAGGCACGGGCGAGATTGACCCCGAACTGATGAAGACCTTCGACAAGCTGGGAATACCCTTGGAAGAGCGTATGGCTCTGGCCGGAACAGCCGTCGATGCGGTGATGGACTCGGTAAGCGTCAAGACAACCTTCCGCGAAAAACTCCAAGAGAAAGGCATCATCTTCTGCTCCATCAGCGAGGCAGTCCGCGAGCACCCCGACTTGGTGCGCGAATACCTGGGCAGCGTCGTTCCCTACAAAGACAACTTCTTCGCAGCGCTCAACTCCGCAGTCTTCAGCGACGGCTCGTTCGTCTATATCCCAAAAGGTGTGCGCTGTCCAATGGAACTCAGCACATACTTCCGCATCAATGCCCGAGGTACAGGCCAGTTCGAGCGGACACTCATCGTTTGCGACGACGATGCCTATGTCTCATACCTGGAAGGCTGCACGGCTCCGATGCGTGATGAGAACCAACTCCATGCCGCCATCGTCGAGATTGTGGTGAAGGAACGGGCCGAAGTCAAGTACTCGACGGTGCAGAACTGGTATCCGGGCGATAGCGAAGGTAAGGGCGGCGTGCTCAACCTGGTCACGAAACGCGGTCATCTGCGCGGTGCCAACAGCCGACTCTCGTGGACTCAAGTCGAGACGGGAAGCGCCATTACATGGAAGTACCCCAGCTGTGTCTTGAGCGGCGAAGGCAGTCAGGCTGAGTTCTACAGCGTGGCTGTCACCAACAACTACCAGCAGGCCGATACGGGCACGAAGATGATTCACATCGGCCGCAACACCAAGAGCACCATCATCTCGAAAGGCATCAGTGCAGGCAAGAGCCAGAACGCCTACAGAGGACTGGTGAAAGTGGCCTCCACAGCCGAAGGAGCCCGCAACTATAGCAGCTGCGACTCACTCTTGCTGGGCAGTCATTGTGGGGCTCACACCTTCCCATATATGGACGTCCACAACAACACGGCAGTCGTAGAACACGAGGCCACGACAAGCAAAATCAGCGAGGACCAGCTCTTCTATTTGGGTCAGCGAGGCATCTCGACTGAGGAAGCCGTCTCGCTCATCGTGAACGGCTACGCAAAAGAAGTCATCAACAAGCTACCGATGGAGTTCGCAGTCGAAGCGCAAAAGCTTCTTGGTGTCAGCTTGGAAGGGAGTGTCGGATAAAATAACCTACGAACTATGAAAGCCAAAATAACAAAAACAAGTCTTTCACTGGTAGCACTTCTTTCCGCTATTCCATGCATGTCAAAAGGCACTGACAAGCGTCCGAACATCCTTCTCATCATGGCCGACGACATGGGATACTCCGATATCGGCTGCTATGGAGGCGAGATTCCTACGCCCAACATAGATGCTTTGGCTGCAAACGGGCTTCGTTTCACGCAATTTTACAACTGCGGACGCTCCTGTCCCACTAGAGCAAGCCTGCTCACAGGTCTCTACTCCCATCAGGCAGGCATCGGAGCAATGTCCGAAGACCCTGAGCTCAGGGAAGGGAAAGAGCCAGAACATCAAGGAGAACACGGCTATATGGGCTTCCTCAACCGCAATTGCGTGACGATGGCTGAGGTGCTTCGCGATGCAGGATACCACACATACATGACAGGCAAATGGCACGTCGGTATGCACGGAAAGGAGAAATGGCCGCTGCAACGAGGCTTCGAACATTTCTATGGCGTCTTGGCTGGTGCATCAAGCTATTTGCAGCCGAAAGGCGGACGCGGCTTGACGCTCGATAATACGAATCTGCCCACTCCAAGGCCTCCTTATTATACGACCGATGCCTTCACTGACCATGCCATCAGTTTCCTGGAACAGCAGACGGACGACAAGCCGTTCTTCCTCTACCTTGCCTACAATGCTCCCCATTGGCCTCTACAAGCTAAAGATGCCGATATCGAGAAGATGGTCGGACGCTATGCACAAGGCTGGCAGCAAACAAGGGAACAACGCAGACAGAGAATGGTGGAGATGGGACTTGTCAAGGACGAATGGGGACTGGCCGAATGGGAGTCCAGAACATGGAATCAGCTCAGCGAGCAAGAGCAGGACAACTCTGCCCTACGCATGTCAGTCTATGCTGCACAAGTACACTGCATGGATTATAACATTGGCCGCATCATTGACTATCTTCGCAACAAAGGACAGCTCGACAACACACTCGTCATCTTCCTCTCCGACAATGGAGCCTGCGCTGAGCCGTACAGCGAGACAGGTTCTGGCACAATCGACGACATCAACAACCAGCAACACTGGTGGCAGCCGTCGTATGGCAAACCTTGGGCTATGGTGAGCAACACGCCCTATCGCAAGTACAAACGTCGTGCCTACGAAGGCGGCATAGCGGCTCCTCTCATTGTCTCTTGGCCAAAACAAACAAGCCAATATGCTTCCGAGCTAAGGGAGAACATCTGCCACGTCACAGACCTCATGGCAACCTTTGTTGATGTTGCTAAGACAGAATACCCAAAGACCTATCACGGCGGTAACGAGATCATACCACTACAAGGTACAAGCCTCATACCTGCTTTCAGTCAACCCAACAAGACATTGCACGAATACATCTATGGCGAACATGCTGACAACTGCTACGTCCGCCACGGCGAATGGAAAGCTGTACGCGATGAAGTGACCAACAAGTGGGAACTTTATCACATCCCCAGTGATCGAACTGAACGTCACGACCTTGCAGAGAAGGAGCCTGAACGCTTGAAGCAACTCATAGGGAAGTGGGAAGAATGGGCAAACAGCCATCATGTCTTCCCTAAAGGCAAAGGCGGACGAGACACGAGACTGACTGAATAATATAGAACAATATGCTAAAGATAGAGAACCTACATGCCAGCATCAATGGCAAAGAGATACTGAAGGGCATCAGCCTGACCGTCAAAGATGGCGAGATACATGCCGTGATGGGACTCAATGGTGCAGGCAAAAGCACGCTCTCGAACGTTATCGTCGGGCATCCTGCCTACGAGGTGACGCAAGGCAGTATCACTTTCAACGGAAAAGACTTGCTGTCGCTCAAGCCGGAAGAACGCGCCCACGAAGGCATCTTCCTGAGTTTCCAGCAACCGGTAGAGATACCAGGCGTCTCGATGGTCAATTTCATGCGTGCTGCCCTGAATGCCAAGCGCAAATATCAAGGTTTGGAACCCATTCCGGCAGGCGATTTCCTCAAACTCATGAGGGAGAAACGCTCGATTGTGGAGCTCGACAGCAAGCTTGCAAGCCGCAGCGTGAACGAAGGCTTCTCAGGTGGTGAGAAGAAGCGAAACGAAATCTTCCAAATGGCGATGCTCGAACCGAAACTCACCATCTTGGATGAAACGGACAGCGGACTCGATGTGGATGCGCTCAGGATAGTGGCCGAGGGCTTCAACAAGCTGCGTCGTCCAGATTCGAGTGCCATCGTCATCACACACTACCAACGTCTGCTCGACTATCTGAAACCTGATGTCGTGCATGTGCTCATCGATGGCCGTATCGTCAAGACTGGTGGCCCAGAGCTTGCCATCGAGATAGAAAAACGAGGATTTGACTGGATAAAGGAGGAGATAGGATTGTGAGTGCTGAAAAGCAATACATAGAATTCTTTGGCGAGGTGCGCGACACGATTGCCATTCGCAGTTGTGATGAGATGAATGCCCAGCGCGAAACTGCTTTGCAGACATTCTCCGCAAAGGGTTTTCCTTCGTCAAAAGTGGAAAGATACCGCTATGCAAAGGTCGATGCAGACTTTTCGCCCAACTATGGTATTGCGCTTACGACCCTCACAGAACAACTTCCTCCCTACTGTTTCCGTATTGAAAATGCCGAACCTCGCGTACGCGCATTATATAATAAGGTAGCAGATAATGCCGATAGCATCGTGGCTCTCAACACAATGCTCTGTGTCGATACGCTCGTCGTACACGTTCCAAAAGGCATTCGTGTAGAGCATCCCATACAGATAAGCAACATCCTGAAGGGTGAACAAGACACGATGGTAAGCCGTCGAATCCTCATCGTAATGGACGAAATGGCAGAAGCCGACATTATTGTTACTGACCGAGCTGCCAGTCAAAGCCGTTTCCTGACGAATCAGGTCATTGAGGTCTTGATGGGCGATGGCTCGCATCTCAGCCTCTACGAAGTGGAGGAAACGCATCTGCTCTGCACTCGCTTCAACAGTGTTTTTGTGCAGCAAGGTAAGAACAGCAGTCTTCATCATACAAACTTGACGCTTTTCAACGGCCATACTCGCAATCGGCTTGATGTGAGATTGCAGGGCGAGGGAAGCGAAGTGACGGCTAACGGCTGCGTGATTGCCGACAAGATGCAACGCGTGGACAACAATACACTCATCGACCATCAAGCCCCTTCCTGCCAAAGCAACGAGCTCTACAAGTATGTGCTCGACGATAGCGCAGTTGGAGCTTTTGCAGGAAAAGTGTTGGTTCGCGAGGGAGCACAGAAGACGTCGAGCAAGGAAACGAACGCAAACCTTTGTGCCACGAGTTCTGCTCGCATGTTTACCCAGCCGATGCTCGAAATCTATGCCGACGATGTACAATGCAGTCACGGCAGTACTGTCGGCCAAATGGACGAAGCGGCCCTCTTCTACATGCGTCAAAGAGGCATCGACGAACGGGAGGCTCGCCTGCTGCTCAAGGCCGCTTTCATTACTGAAGTCATCGAAACCATTCCCCTCGAATCGCTTCGCGACCGCCTGCATGTCTTGGTGGACAAGCGCTTGAGAGGTGAACTAAGCAAATGCGAAGGATGCAAACTATGCCAATAATGAGAAAAGAAGACTTCCCTATCCTCCAGAAGGTCATTTATGGAAAGTATCCTTTGGTCTATCTGGACAATGCTGCGACTACGCAAAAGCCGCGACAAGTCGTGGAGGCCATGACGGAGGAATACTACAACGTGAATGCCAACGTGCATCGTGGCGTGCATTTTCTCTCGCAACAAGCTACGGAACTGCACGAAGCTTCGCGAGAAACGGTACGCCAGTTCCTGAATGCACGAAGCACTTCTGAGATAATCTTCACTCGCGGAACGACTGAAAGCATCAATCTCGTAGCCTCTTGCTTTGGGCAAGCTTTCATGAAGGAGGGTGATGAAGTCATCTTGAGCGAGATGGAACATCACAGCAACATCGTTTCGTGGCAACTCTTGCAGGCTCGTTTGAACATTCGTCTTCGCATCATTCCCATTACAGACGACGGGCATCTCTGCATGGAAGAGTACGAGAAACTCTTCAACGAGCGCACTCGAATCGTCAGCGTCACCCATGTAAGTAATGTCTTGGGAACAATCAATCCTGTTCGCGACATCATTCGAATTGCCCATGAACACGAGGTTCCCGTTCTCATAGATGGTGCTCAGAGCACGCCTCACTTGAACATAGACGTGCAAGAACTCGATTGTGATTTCTTCGCTTTCAGTGGTCATAAGATTTACGGACCTACTGGCATTGGCGTGCTTTACGGCAAAGAGAAGTGGCTGGAGCGCATTCCGCCATATATGGGAGGCGGCGAGATGATAAAGAATGTCAGCTTCGAACGTACCACTTTCAACGATTTGCCTTATAAGTTCGAAGCAGGAACGCCTGATTATATCGCTTCTACTGGCCTTGCAAAGGCGCTCGAATATGTCACCTCGATTGGCTTCGACACCATCCAAGTCCACGAAAAAGACTTGACCAACTATGCCTTCGAGCGACTCATGGAAATAGAGGGGATGCACATCTACGGGCCAAAAGCAGAAGAGCACGAGGCCGTCATCTCCTTCCAGGTTGGCAATATCCACCATCTCGACATGGGAACTCTGCTCGACCGACTTGGCATAGCCGTTCGCACAGGTCACCATTGTGCAGAACCACTCATGCGTCGTTTGGGCATCGAAGGCACTTGCAGAGCCAGTTTTGCACTTTATAATACACGACAAGACATCGATGCTCTGGTGGAAGGCATACAGCGAGTCAGCAAGATGTTTTAGGAGTGTCGGCAAACGACTGCAGTGAAGTTGTTCAACGTCAAACGTGATGATGGCAAACGTCAAACGTGACGTTTGCATTTTACTAACGTGACGTTTGGCAACGACACTAGCCACGTTTAGAAAAAGAGCGTGCCCCTCTGGAAAGAAGGACACGCTCCTGTTATTTATAGAACCTTTCGTTTCTTCTGGAACGACTATTCTGCTGTGGGATCTTCGCCTTGTTCAGGACGTGGACGACGCTCTCCTCTCTCAGGACGTGGGCGACGTTCTCCCCTCTCAGGACGAGGTCTGCGCTCACGCTCGACATAACCTTCAGGCTTTTCGAGCAAGGCACGACGACTCAGTTTGAACTTGCCAGTCTTAGGATCGATTTCCAAGAGTTTCACCTGAAGTTTGTCGCCTTCCTTGATGCCTGCTTCCTCGACGGTCTCGAGGCGCTTCCAATCGATCTCGCTGATATGCAGAAGTCCGTCCTTACCAGGCATGAACTCTACGAAGCAGCCGTAAGGCATGATGCTGCGAACTGTGCCTTCATAGACTTCGCCAATCTCTGGAACAGCTACGATGGACTTGATCTTCGCCATTGCCGCATCAATAACTTCCTTGTTGGGACCGCTCACCTGAATCTTGCCAACACCATCTTCTTCGTCGATAGTAATGGTTGCTCCAGTCTCTTCCTGCATGCCCTGAATGATCTTTCCGCCTGGGCCAATAACGGCTCCAATGAATTCCTTGGGGATAATCATCTGTTCGATGCGAGGAACGTGAGGCTTCAACTCTGGACGTGGCTTGTCGAGCGTCTTCATCATCTCAGCGAGGATGTGCTCACGACCTGCCTTTGCCTGCATGAGCGCCTTTTCGAGAATCTCGTAGGAGAGGCCGTCGCACTTGATGTCCATCTGTGTGGCAGTCAGACCATTAGGCGTGCCAGTTGTCTTGAAGTCCATGTCGCCAAGGTGATCCTCGTCGCCCAAGATGTCAGAGAGCACGGCATACTTGTCTTCGCCTGGGTTCTTGATGAGTCCCATAGCAATACCACTGACAGGAGCAGAAATGGGAACACCAGCATCCATGAGTGCCAGACAGCCTGCACAAGTGCTTGCCATCGAGCTGGAACCGTTGCTCTCCAGAATGTCGCTCACTACGCGAATCGTATAGGGGAAGTCCTTTGGCAGCTGACCCTTCAGGCCGCGCCAAGCAAGATGGCCGTGACCAATCTCGCGACGACCTACGCCTCTCTGCGCCTTTGCCTCGCCTGTTGAGAAGGGAGGGAAGTTGTAGTGAAGCAGGAAACGCTGGTATTCGCGTACGAGCACATCGTCAACAAGTTTCTCGTCGAGCTTTGTGCCAAGCGTACAGGTAGCGAGAGACTGCGTCTCACCACGGGTAAAGATAGCACTTCCGTGAGGTCCGGGCAGTGGGCTAGCCTCGCACCAGATGGGACGAATATCGGTTGTCTTGCGACCATCAAGGCGAATGCCTTCGTCCAAGATACAACGACGCATGGCATCTTTCTCGACATCATGATAGTAGCGGTCAATCAAGCCGTTCTTTTCCTCAAGTTCCTCGGCTGGCATATCTGTGTGAGCCTCTGCATAAGCGGCTTTGAAGTCCTCGCGGATAGCCTCGAAAGCCTCTGCACGAGCATGCTTCTCAAGGCCCTGCTTGGTCACGTCGTAAGCCTTCTGATAACAAGCCTGCTTCACGGCTTCGCGGAGTTCGTCGTCGTTCACCTCGTGACAATACTCGCGCTTAACGTCCTTGCCGAGCTCTTTACTCAGTTCTTTCTGAAGGCGACACATAGGCTTGATGGCCTCGTGAGCAGCCTTGAGGGCAGCCAGAAGGTCAGATTCCTGAACCTCCTTCATCTCGCCTTCCACCATCATGATGTTCTCTTCGGTTGCACCAACCATGAGGTCCATATCGGCCTCAGCAAGCTGCTGGAAGGTAGGATTGATGACAAACTCACCATTGATGCGAGCCACGCGAACCTCCGAAATAGGTCCTTCGAATGGGATATCACTGCAAGCCAATGCTGCAGAAGCGGCAAAGCCAGCCAGAGCATCAGGCATGTCCACACCGTCGGCAGAGAAGAGGATTACATTTACATACACCTCAGCATGATAGTTGCTGGGGAAAAGGGGGCGCAGAGCGCGGTCAACAAGGCGACAAGTCAGTATCTCGTCGTCATTTGCCTTACCCTCACGCTTCGTGAAACCGCCAGGAAAACGACCTGCGGCAAAATACTTTTCTCTGTACTCAACCTGTAAGGGCATGAAATCTGTACCGGGAACGGCATCTTTGGCTGCGCAAACAGTGGCCAGGAGCATTGTGTTGTTCATGCGAAGCATCACGGAACCATCGGCTTGTTTGGCAAGTTTCCCGGTCTCGATGCTGATGGTTCTTCCATCAGGCAACTCGACTGTCTTTGTAATTACGTTCATCTTGTTTTGTTTAACTTATTGTTTCCTTTACATCTAATATAATATAAAAAATCGCACAAAGGTAAGAAAAAAAGTGAAGAGTGAAGAGTGAAAAGCGGAAAATTATTCGCTTTCCTGCTGATTTTCGTGCTTTTATGCCACTTCAAGCACTTCGCCGCAGCCAGTTTTCCTCGAAATAGAATGATAAGGTCAGGCTTCCAGACACCGCCTGTCTATCAGATTGTTTGCTATGGCGTAAATGGTCAGACCGGCAAGAGAGTGTATCTGCAACTTGCGCGAGATGTTCCGTCTATGCGTAATAACTGTGTTGACAGATATGAAGAGGTGAGCCGCTATCTCCTTATTCGACATCCCCTGAACAAGGCACACAATAATCTCCTTCTCTCTTTCCGATATGGATTCCGCGCTTTCGGCATTCTTTATCATAGATGAGATCCTGACAGTGACGTCGTTTTCCTTTATCCTTCGCTCCAAGACACGAATGGCTGGAACAAACAGGACTTCCTCTACGTTGCTGTGATTGAGGAGCCACTCCTCGTTGTTATAGATGTCGTAGAGTGTTGCCGTGAGCTGATTGTTGGCAAGACCATTGTGCGGCAGGTACTTGATGATGATGTTCTTCAGTTCCTGGAACTTGCCGGTCGTGTCGCTATGATGCTTCGAGAAGATATCGACATTGTAGCCTGATGTAGGTTCCCCTCGAAGCAACGCCTCAACATAAGGGAACAAAGTCTTCTCCTCGTACTTCATGTGGAGACGGATGTCGTGGGCATATTCGTCATAAAGGCGCAGTATCAAGGATGCGAGACCTTCGCCACGACAAAGCGACTCCTCGAGTTTCGTGCGGATAGAAGGCAGCTGGAAGTCAAGGAAATAACGATGCGAGGCTTGCAAATAGCCAAGCAAAGTCTTCACAGAAATCTTGTCGTCGGTCTCCTTTGGCGTATAACCATTAATGAGGAAATTGACGACCGTGAGGAAAGTGTAGCAGTCCACATCCTGCTCGCGACAAACCTCGCTGACCGTCTTGTCGCCGAAGCCAAGACGTATGCCAAAGGCACTCAAGCCCTGCAGCATGCTGTAGTTATCACTGATGAGGTCTATCATCTTGTCATCTGCCTCGTATAATTTCATTCGTTTCATAGAATAATCTCCATTTTGCCTGCAAAGGTACACATTTCCTTCGATATTCACAATCCCCTTTTGTAGGTAATTCCCTTTCCCTCATTCATAATACATAATTATTATGCGGTATGCACATAATCACAACAAGGTAGATTTGACGACATGTTACGGGAAAGAACACTTACTTTTAGGTATTGCCTGCTATGCTGAAAGGAAGTACTTTTGCGCTCGAAAACAAACAAGACATGAGAACTTTATTATTAATAATCGTCTGCTTGCTGTCAACCGTCAGTCTGCTTGGACAAGACAAAGGAACAGATGCCACAACTGGTGCCTCGCAGCAAGTGGAGAAGAAAAAGAAGCTGACAGAAGTCCTGTCGCGTCTGCACATCGGAGGTTATGGCGAAGCCGTGATGACCCGTAACTTCTACAGCCAAAGTTTCAATCGTTACAAGAAGCCGGAAAACTACAGAACAGATAAGAGTCATGGTCGCTTTGACTTACCTCACGTCTGTCTGAACATAGGATATGACTTTGGGAAAGGATGGAGCGTAGGTACCGAGATAGAGTTTGAACATGGAGGCAATGGGACGGCTGTAGAGATAGAGGCAGAAGAGGCAGGCGAATATGAGGCAGAAGTGGAAAAAGGCGGTGAAGTGAACATTGAGCAGTTCTGGATAAACAAAGCCTTTCTGCAAGGGATGCTCAACATAAAGGCAGGAGAGATTATCGTGCCCGTCGGATATTCCAATGCCTATCACGAGCCGAATCAGTTCTTCACTGCTTATCGTCCTGAAGGTGAAGCAACCATCTTTCCCAACACATGGCATCAGATCGGTCTCTCCCTTTGGGGAAGAATAAAGGAATGGCGCTACGAGGCACAGTTCCTCTCAGGCTTGAACTCCGAGAGCTTCACGGCAGAGAACTTCGTGCATTATGGGGCCACGAGTCCTTACGAGTTCAAGGTCGCCAACAACTTTGCAGGAGCTTTGCGCATAGACAACTATTCCGTGAATGGTCTTCGCATCGGCCTGAGCGGTTACTATGGTTACACTTTCCGCAACACCTTGCGGACGCCTGGCAGCAAGTACGAGGATGTGACGGGAGCGCTTGGCATTGTGGCTCTCGACTTCACATTCAATCGATGGAACTGGATCGTGAGAGGAAATGCAGACTATGCTCACTTCAGCGACGCTGACAAGATTTCCGCCTACAATCAGGCCAACTGGACTCACCACAAATATCAGGACGGCAACCCTCACCACTATACTAATATAGGTAGCAACGCCCTTGCATGCGGAATTGAGGCAGGTTATAATGTCTTCTCACAAATACATAAACTGAAACAGAAGGATGGGAAGTTCTACTTGTTCGGACGCTTCGAGCACTACAATACGATGGCTTCTGGCACATACAAGTCGATGTACAAATACACGAAGAAATACCGCTTTGCTTTTGGCGTGAACTATTCTCCTATTAAACAAATCACCATAAAAGGAGAGTATTCTTACCGCTTCTTCGAGAAACCAAACAATCACGGACTCACCTCTGACAGCCCACTCTACAAGCAACCTTACAACAATGAGCCAAGCATCAGCCTTGGCGTGACTTATTGCGGGAAATTTCTATAACAATCACAAACAAACATAAAATACAATGAAAACAAAGAATCTTTTGAAGATGGCAGCCTTGGCTGCTTTCTTTTCCACAAGTTTTGCTTCGTGCTCAAACGAAGACGATAACGACACAACTATTATTACAGGCACTCAAGCGGCGTTAGACAAGGCTTGCAAAGACTGGAAGACAGCCCGCGCCTCTTGGGAAAACTCCGAGGCTTTCCTGTTTGGAGCTGCAGATGTTTATTCTATTGACCCACATACCGACACGTGGCCTGTTGCAGCGAATGACCTTGCCGATGTCTTGCGCGACGCTACGGCTATGGCGAACCTCGATGACTTTATAAAGACTGCGAACTCGGGCATCTTGGGTTATCACGGCTTGGAGTATGTCCTCTTTCGTCAGGGACAGCCTCGCCAAATCAGTCAAATCACAAATCTCGAGTACAGTTACATCTGCGCAGTTGCAAAAGATTTATACAACGCAACGGCGACGCTGGAAGCGGCGTGGGACGCTAAGGAAAGCAATGCCGAGCGCCATCAGATAGCTCTCACTTATGTGGCTACTCATAATGCCATCAATGACGATGGTTATGGCGAAGGTTCGCTTGGCTCGTTCCGAAACTTCGGTAAGGCCTTCAAGACTCCTGGCACTGGCGATTGGGCAACGTCTCTCGATGCTACTCTTGAGATAATTTCAGGCTGTCAGGACATCATAGGCGAGGTAGGCGATTCAAAGATTGGTCTGCCATATACCGGTGAAGATGCCACCTACATTGAGTCGCCTTATGCTTACAATTCCATTACGGACTTCTACGACAATATCGTTTCTTGCAAGAATGCCCTCTTCGGAGGGATGGGAGCAAGTGTTCCGAACGAGAAGTCGCTCATTTACTTTTGTCGTAATGCCGGCAATGCGACGTTGGCCGGTCAAGCCAATTCTGTTGTAACGAAGCTTGAGGCCGCTCTGATGGCTATAAAGGCTATGAAGGCTCCTTTTGCTCTTTACTTTTCCGATTCATCATGCAAGGTTGCCATCGATGCCTTGGGCGAACTGGACGATGCTCTCGGCGCACTTTCCGAGACACTTGGCGGTTATTCGGGCAATACGATTGTCGAGGCACAATGTCAGGTCATAAACGAGAATTATGCTGATAATGTGGTGCTCGCTACCTATCGCATGCTGGCCGACAACGCTGAGAATCTGTACAAATCTATTGTGAATATAAAGAACTGAAGCCATGAACTACCTGAAACTTTTGCCTCTTCTCGCCCTTTTCCTCGTCGGATGTGAGGATGAAGGTCCTGCAACGCTCGTCACTTGGGACATCGGCGAACCGACAACATCTGACGACTCTGAAGATTATTATGCAGGAGGATTGCTTGGTACAACCACGGTAAACACTGCTACGGCATACGAACAACCAACAAAAGCGGTGCAAGACGCGGGCATGATGACTGCGTTCAACGAAGGCGAATATCTCTTCGAAAAGGACTACAACACCAACACTGAGGGTGCCTTCCGAGGGCTCGGACCAGTGTATGTGCGACGAGGTTGCCTCTATTGTCACCCTGGCTATGGCCATGGAGCACGGCAAACAGAGTATAAAGCCGACACGCACCGCAATGGATATCTGCTCGTCATCTACGACAAGACCACCAATGCCTACATCCGTTCCGTTGCAGGAATGCCGCAGACGGGTGCTGTCAAGCCCTTCAAGGCTCCTATAGACGAGAACCAGATCAAGATTGCGTGGAACGACTACACCGACGAGTGGGACAATCAGTTCCCCGATGGCGAGACCTACTCCCTCATCTATCCTGAGGTGACGATACCTTACACAGCCTATTACGCCCCCGTTGTCGTTCAACGTAGCGGCGTCGACATAGAGTTGTCGGAAGAAGAATACGACAACGAAGTGGGCGTCTTGTTGGAGTCCACGATAGGCATTTACGGAACAGGCCTCACTGATGCCATACCCGATGAGGACATCACGGAACAATGGAAGGCAGAAGGCGAGTATTTCAACAGCATCGGTCGCACTGATGCACTTAACCCGGCTCTGTGGAACCAAGCTGCCAACACATGGAACAGCTTCTACAGTAATACCATTCAGGGCGACGGCACAAAGTATGTTCGCCGCTATACTTATGCTCTTTCTCGTGGTCCTCTTCTCGATGCAGCAGGTGCCAACGCCATTTGGAACATCACAAATGTCACACGTTCTGACCGTCGTTACCATTACCTCGACCTTGCCGGAAAGTACTATGCCACGAAAGCATCTGAAGACCCGGATGTTCAGGCGGGATTTGAGGAATACATCAATCGCATCGACCCCGCTCACGCGCATCCGGAATGGCACACAGGCAATCTTCAGCAGGACATCTACACTTACCTCACCAGCAAGTCACTCGATGCTGAGATGTCAGATGAGCAGTACAGAAGTCTAATGGTCTGGCATCGTGGCTTGGCAGTTCCTGCTGCACGAAACACCGCCACAGAAGATTTCAGGCAGGGCAAGCGCTTGTTCTCACAGATAGGATGTGCTTCTTGCCATCGTCCATCGTGGCAGACGGGAAACGACCACTTACAAGACCCTGCCCGATTCTTTCTTTCGGACAACGACATGCCTCGCTATCCTAACCAGAAGATATGGCCTTACACGGACTTCGTTCAGCACCGTCTCTGGATGAAGAATGACATTCGCACAGGCTGGTGTCGCACAACGCCTTTGTGGGGACGAGGACTCGCAGCCAAATGCGGAAGTGGTGTGGAGAGGCTGCACGACTGCAGAGCGCGCAATGTCATAGAGGCCATCATGTGGCACGGATGCCGTTGGGAAGGCGGAACGAGCGACGCCTACCACTCCGTTCTTCAGTTCCGCGCACTCAGCAAGAAAGAACGCGACCAGGTTGTCTTCTTCATCGAATCGATATAAGTTCAGGGGCTGACGACAAACAGAAAATAATTGGGATTTGTTTTGTATTGTTCTCGCTTCTTCGTACCTTTGCACACGCTAAAGCACTAAATCGGATGATGAAAAAGACACTATTCATACTTTTTGCACTCGTTCTGCTTTGCGGGTGCAAGCAGGAGAAAAAGTTCTGCATCGAGGGCAATATCAGCGGAGCTGACTCCCTGATGCTTTACCTGGAACACTTGACTCTGGGCGAGGGAGCAGTCGCTATCGACAGTGTCCGGCTGAAGGGTGACGGCGCATTCCGTTTCGAGAAAGCCAGCGAGGGCAGTCCCGAATTCTATCGTCTTCGTATTGGCGGCAGCGGCATCAACCTCGCCATCGACAGTACAGAGACCGTTCGCATCAAAGCCGACCTGAAGAATATGTCGTTCGGCTACAAAGTGGAAGGGAGCGGAACTTGCGATACCATTCGACTTCTTTGCCTGAAACTAGCTGATTTAGAGCGAAAAGCACGTCGCATCGCAGCCGACCGCAATTTCACCATCGAGGAGCGCGACAGCATGATTGACGGACTTGTGGAGGCCTACAAAGCCGAGGTGAAACGCGATTTCCTGCACAACCGCTACGACAAATCTTATAGCTATTACGCTTGCTTCCAGACGCTTGGCCCAAGTCTCGTCTTCGACCCGATGCACAACAAGAGCGACCTGACCTGGATGCACGCTATCGCCAATGCCTGGAACGAGAAATACCCATCGAGTCCGCGCACCCAGAACCTCTGCAACATCGTCCAGGAATGCCGCCGCAGCCAAGCGAAACCGCAGCAGATCGTGCTCGACATAGACGGCGAGAAAGTGCGCGAACTGGGTATCATCGACATGACCTTCCCCGACATCAACGGACAGGAGAGGACGCTCAGCGACCTTCGTGGAAACGTCGTTTTGCTCGATTTCACCGCATTCACCATAGACGGAAGCACGGAAAGAACCCTGCTCTTGCGCGAGATTTACGACAAGTATCACGACCGTGGCTTCGAAATCTATCAGGTCAGCCTCGACCCCAGCCAGCATCTCTGGAAACAACGCAGCGAAGCCCTGCCTTGGGTCAGCGTCTATTGCGAGGAAGGACTGGAAAGCGACATGCTGACGCTCTACAACGTCACACACCTGCCCAGCTATTTCCTGATTGATAGAAACTGCGATATGCAGGCACGATGGGAAGACATCCCCGACCTGGAGCAGGCCATCGAGGCACTACTGTAGGGGGGGAGTGTTCTCTCTCTATCTTACAAGTAAGATTTGTAAGATTTGTAAGACAAAATAAGGCGGCAGTTTCCTGTCGCCTTTATTCGTTTATAGAGGTTTCTTATTTAACTGCAATCTTACTGTTTTCGTACAGGACGGATGGGTCGTCCATAGAAGCGAGAAGAATAACGGTCTGTCCTTGGCTTGCCCCAAAAATACAAGGAGTATGCGCAACGAGAGGTAGCTGGGTGGAGCGAACGTGACCAATAGCAGCCGAGGGTGCCTGCATAATCTGCTTGCCAGCCGCATTCGCCAGCGGCAGGCAGGAAAATACTATTGCCGTTGCTGTTACTCGTAATCAGACACCCTTTTACATCGTTCTGAGTCGTGTAAGATGAAGTTGTATTGTCGTCGTTTATTAGTTCATTCATTTGGTCGATACTCGGCATCTGCCAGCCCTTGCCCCAATTGACTGTGGCGGCATCATCCTCCGGCAATAGTTCTGCGAGACCATCCCCGATGAACGTGCCGTCGGCGTCATACCAGCAGGCCTCCGTCTGGCCGTCGTCAGTGGTGTACTTATTTATCTGCTCCCATATTTCTTGTCCATCGTTCATCCACTTGTAGTACCACCATGAGTTGTAGCGCTTGGGTTCTGTCTCGCCCCATGCTAAGTAGTCGCCATACTCTTCGGGATTGTTCGCTCCTATGTTGCAAGTTGCCCAGAGTGTGCCCGAAGGCAAGCCGAGGTCAACCCAATCGTGTTCGATGGTCACTTGACATTCGGCATATACATCGCTGCCGTCTGTTGATTTGCAAGTTATGATGCAGAAGCCTTTACCTACAGCTGTCACCTTACCTGTCTGGTCAACGGTTGCCACGCTTGTTTTGCTACTCCTCCATGTTACAGCGGGGTTGCTTGCATCCGTGGGAAGTACGGTGGCTGTGAGGGTCTTCACCTCGTCTGGCTGAAGAATGACAGATGTCTCGCTCAAAACAATATTTGTGACAAGATTTGTAGGTGGTGTCTTCTGAACTCGAACAGGACGGATGCATCGGCCAGAGTCGCGGAAGCCAACACGGTTCAAATAGCATTCGTTTGAATCAAAACTTAGAACGTATGCACTTACGCATTCGTACTTACTGAGTGTACGCGACCAATAGAGGCCGAGGTTGCCTGCTACTTTATAAACCTCGTTGTCACGATAGCCAGTAGCAGGCAGGAAAATACTTCTGCCATTGCTCCAGCTTGTTATCTTCCTCCCGTCAACACCATTCACGGTTACCCATTCTGTTGATGTGTAGTCGCTATTGAACAGCTCATGAATCTGAGCTTCACTCGGCATCTGCCATTTATTGCCCCAAAGTACGGTTGCGGCATCATCCTCCGGCTGAAGCGCGGTCAAGGTGTCTGTGTACTCGTTGTAGCCATTATTGGTGTTATATATACTTATAAAACTGTATTTCGTCAAAGAATATTGTGAGCCGTTGCAGTACTTGTAGGTGCTCCAGTTGTAGATGTCTTTAGTCTCTGTCTCGCCCCAGGCAAAGTAATCGCCATACTCTTCGGGACTATCCGCTCCTATGTTGCATGTTGCCCAAAGCGTGCCCGAGGGCAAGCCGAGGTCAACCCATTCGTATTTTTCGACAATTGGCTCATCCTCTTTAGGCACGTTATCCAGCTCCGACACGCTACATGATTGAATAAAAACCAGGAACAATAGGGCTATAATTGAGTTTTTCTTTTTCATGATTTCTAGTTTATTTGTTTTTTTGTTTACAAATTTACGAAAAATAATCGATATTTGCAAGGGAATCACGAGAAAAACACGCTTTATTGTTACTTATTGTTTCAAATTGTTTCAGCGTGTCTCAACACCAGTTTCGGCTGTCGTACCTTTGTGCTGGATTTAGGAATCCATCACGAGTCTGCTCATGCTCGGGATAGCAAATCCGCGGCTTGCTCTCCTCTCGCTTAATCGCAGACTTGTACTGTAATTAAGAAACATCACACGTGAAAGTGGCCAATTTCACACGTGAAGCTTTAGCTCGACACCAGTCAAGTTTGCAAATTACAAACGAGAGAATTAACCTTAAAAATCTAACCAAACTGCCCAAGCCCCTGCTTGCAGTTCCCTCCCACTCGGGGGAGGGTTAGGGAGAGGGGTCGTACATTATGATTAACTACAGTATCGCAATCATGTCGTGCAAGCCTGGCACGAAGAAGACGGAGCAGACTTACTCCACCAAAGCCTACGGAACCGCTCAGATTCACGAGAACCTCGATCTGGACGACTTCTGCAAGCACATTGCCGACCACAACTCGCCCTTCTCCAAGGGTACTGTGAAGGGCATCCTGACTGACGCAGTCGCTTGTCTGCGCGAACAGCTCCTTGCTGGCAACAAAGTCAGTCTGGGCGACCTTGGCTCTTTCCACGTAGAACTTGCTTGTGATGGTGCTGACACCACCGAGGAGTTCACCGCCCAGAAAATCAAGGATGTCAACGTGCGCTGGACGCCCGGACTGGAGTTCAAGAACCTCCGCAGCGTCGCCGAGTTCAACCTCGTACCCAGCCGAAAGGCCCAGGCCGAAGCCATCGAAGTGATCAGGAACGAAGAGACCATTCAGGGCCTCGAATAGGCAACCCCTCACCCCGAACCCTCTCCCGAGTGAGAGGGGGAAGGGGGGAGAAAACTCAAAGACTCATTAACTTAGGAACTCAAAAACTTCCACAATGCCATGGAAACACTTGGAATCAGGAATAACAATCCTCTAAACATTCGCAAAGTTTCAGGTCAACGCTGGCAAGGCGAGGTACTCCCCCTCGGGGGAGACAGAAGGGGGTCTGGGTCTCCTTTTGTCCGCTTCGAAAGTATCGAATGGGGCATTCGCGCTGCTTTCGTTCTGCTTCGCACCTATTCCGCAAAGTACCATGCCAACTGTATTCGCGACATCATTTCTCGATGGGCACCTCCTTCGGAAAACGACACCGAAAAGTACATCAAGAATGTCTGTCTTTGGACCGGATTGGGAGGCTTGCAGCGACTGACCGAAGAGGACTGGCCCAAACTTGTCCGAGCAATGGGAAGGCAAGAAATCGGAGTCCTGCTTGATCAAGAGACAATTAACCGAGGTTACAAACTATTTAAAAACGAACAACCATGAAAAAAGAAACTTGGAAATTCATCATTCAGACGATAGTCGCCATTCTGACGGCTATTCTGACCACCTTGGGCGTAACATCCTGCATGGGCGTCTGAACACCTCCCCATAAAGGGGGCGACTGGGGTCTTTAGAGCAATGACTGAATGTCATTGCGGCCCCACAAAGGGGAGCAAGTTCCCACTTGCGACGGAGGCAGATGGGAGGGGGTCTTCCATTTCACAGCAGCCCTGACCGCAATCACAACCACAAGTTGTATCGGCAGAGGTCCCCTTCTAACAATGAGAACACTAAAGCGAGCTTAGACTCACTTTAGTTAATTTATATTAAAAATCACGCATATTATAGTATTCTAAGGGCATGCATACTATGGTATGTTGATAACTCGCTCTTATGTTCGTAAATTTGCAGTATCAACAACCATTAAGTATGGCAAAAAACATTTCGGAAACAATAGCCACAAACCTTCGAAAATATCGAGAAGAACGGGGCCTATCTCAAGAAAAATTAGCATTTGACGCAGGGCTTCATCGGACCTATATTGGGATGATAGAGCGCTGTGAGAAAAATGTAACTGTGATTTGTTTAGAACGCATTGCAAATGCATTAAAAGTTGATATAACAGATTTAATCCATGAATGAATTTGAAAATTTAGAGTGTTTGTCACTCTGTAAACAATATAGATTACATTTTGAAGACGCTAATTTTTCTAAGGGCTACATCCCTCGAAAAATTCTGCTGGATTCTACTCGAAACATTCACTCATACTTCGTTTTTTGCAAAATTGAAAACGAAACGATAACAAGTGCATATTGGGGGAAACAGAGTTTTCCCCAGTCGTTAAAATCAATGTTGTCTTTACAATATTCTGATTTAGATAGACCACTATTTTTTGTTTTTCGAGACAATAATAATAATTATAAATCGATAGAAGGAAATGAAATTCGAGAAGCCATTCTTGAGCAACCATCCATGAATATTACAAACTATATTCTTGACAACTCTTATAATTTGTTCGATTTACTTATAAAAATAAAAAAAGAACTATAAGATGCACAAATTTTATCTTACAAACAATCTAGGGGGCGGTGGCACAAATGTGAGTCGCCTATATGACTATATAGAGTTGTTCAACTTGGATAATATTGGAATTCTGTTGAACTACTATTATTTAAAAGGTCATTCTACACCTTCATTTGATTGTAAACTTATTTCTCAGATCGAAAAATATAAAGACATACAATCTTTTGTAACTTATTGTCGAGAATATTTTAGCAATAGGAGAACGACTTCTGCATCTTTTAGCAGTTCTACGACTAATTGCAGAATAAATGGGTATATATTGGATAATGGCTGCGGCAACTTTTTGCGCAATGTATTAGATGATGGTAAGTCACATACAGATATTGTATCCTTTGTAAAGCCCTTTCTTGATTTTGCGGAATCACTTCATTTTGATTTGTCCGTCGCATTAGATTTAGCAATGAAATATACATATAAAGCGAATGAAGTGAACAATCCCTCTTTCATGGCAAAATGGAAGTTGTTGGCAAATGATAACAAATTGAACCTGTCTTTGTTATCTAAAGCACTAGAAGTCATGAAGGTGGCAAACTATAAGCACAAAATTCTTGCCCCATTACATGGATATGACTATCAATCATTCTCAAATTATTACGATGAAATAGTCAAATTAGAGGGCCAACAGGAAGTAAACTTTGGCGGATTTGCTTTAGGTGGCATTGCAAATACTAAAGTTTTGGATAATGATTTATGGAAAATTCCTAAAGGATTCTCACGTAATTTAAAATCTGCATATTTGTGTTCTAATCTTATAAAAACAATCAGAAATAAAACTGATAGACACATTCATGTCCTCGGAGCAGGGAATATTTTTACATTGCCTTTTTTAATTCATGCTGGCGCAAACTCTTCTGACTGTCATTCGGCATGGCGACGTTCTTCCGATGGAGGAGTTAATCAGGCTAAAATACTAATTCCACTATTAGATAAAGATTTTCATTTTATCAATACACATAATTGCTTAGAATATGTGGTAGTAAGCGACGTGACTAGCGATTACAAGTTAAATTCCGGATTTAGTATAGAGAAAATAAAAAAACTTCTAAGATCTTCTAATAAGGAAGATTACTATTTCGGTGAAATTATAATCTTTTATGAGGCAATAGTACAATATCAAATATTGATTGATTTCATAGAACAGCATCCAGATAATTATCTTAAACTACTATCAAATAGCCCAGACACGACATTTAACAACGCTTACAATAAAATCATATCCGCTCTTAACCTATGATAAGTAAAGATATAAGCCTTTATAAAGAGCTTGTTGCATTTTGCAAAAGCAACATGCAAGAGATTGAAAGTAAATTTGAAAGACATCTGGAATTCACTCCATTTCATGAAGAATGTTATGAGAAGATGTTTTTCAACAATCGACATGTAGGTGCACCAACTCCAGTTAAAGATTTAAAGGAACAAATACCAGAGCTGACGGAAGCATATAAAAAGGCTAGTGCATACTATCTAAACCCGCGTAACAAATATAAGAAGGGCTATGATATACAGTTGGGACAATGGTATGAAAAAGCACTAACAATGTTCCTGAATACAAAAGGATATGAAGTAAGCAAAAAGGGATTTCCCTATCCAGACTTAATTGTCAAGGACAAGGCTGGCAATACTCTTGCATATTTTGAGTTAAAGTTTATAGAATCTCCCTTCTTACTTGCTAACAGAAAAATACAAAATACTTATCCGTATAAATCGACCAGATATGACTATGAGGCATCTTTGACGCTTGATACTGGTGAAAAGATGGAAGGCCAAAGGGGAAAAATAGAGGAGATTGAGACACAAGGAATTCCTGTTCATTTTATTTGGTGGTTCGATTGTTTTCATATAAAGGGTATCTTTGCCATGCCTGCTCAGGAAGTCTTTGACTTCTACGACCATGTTGGTAATTTGCATGAGAGGAAAACTCGTGAAGGAGATTTTGAAACCCACCAAGAAACGGGGAAAATATATCCACCTTTGCTTGAAATGACCACATTCTCGGAGTATCTCGAATTATTGGAAACCATGAAGCAAAAATTATCTTGATTTTATTTGCAGTTTCAAAAATATCATCGTACATTTGCATACCATAGTGTACAAAGAGCACAATAAGATGTATGAATAAAATATTTAATCATAGCTGTGAGGATATGTTTGAGATTCCCGATAAATCGGTATCTCTAATGGTTACATCACCACCATACAACATTGATATCCAATATGGCCATAAGTGGGAGAATGGTAAGCAAGTTGAATCAAAAGGTGTTAAGTATTCCGATAATTTAGAAGAAAATGCCTATAGAGCCATGCTTTCTCGCGTTATCGAAGAAACTAAACGCGTTCTTAAAGATGATGGCCAAATATGGTTCAATATAAAAAATAGATACGATAAGGGAGTTATCATTCCTCCGTTTTGGATAATGGATTTTTTCAAAGATATGTATTTGAAAAACATTATCATCTGGAATTTTGATTGGGGAGGAGCAACAAGCAAGCGTTTTTGCTCTAGATATGAGTATGTATTCTTCTTCACAAAACAGAAAGAAAAATACACATTCAATTTGGACGATGTAAAAATACCAGCACTAAATTATCGACCTGATAGGTATAAAAGTCAACTGAAGAATCCAACAGATGTATGGAAGATATCAATGGTTAGCGGAAATTCCCCAGAGAGAACTGACCACCCAGCTCAATACCCTGAAGAATTAATAGAGAGAATAATAAAGGTTGGAACTAATCCAGGAGACTTGGTCTTAGATCCGTTTATGGGAAGTGGTACAACCGCCGCAGTGGCAAAAAAATTAGGACGGCAATATGTCGGATATGAACTTGAGCCAGAATATATAAAGATAGCAGAGGAAAGACTTAAAAATGGAACGCCAACATTATTTTAATAAGAATCAACAAAATGTTTATCAAGTAAGGGATTGTTTTTTCTCTATTGCAGATTGCATAGAGACAATGTCACAAATGCCTGAAGGCATCATAAATACAATCGTTACTTCACCCCCTTATAACCTAGACAAATCATATGGAGAATATAATGATAACCGCAGTTTCTCTGAGTGGGAGGAACTCATTGAGAAGGTTGCAAAAGAGGCGTATAGAGTGTTGGCTCCCAATGGTAGTTTCCTCCTAAATGTATCTCCAGTTCCAGAAAGCAAAACCAAAGAAATCATACCGCTTGATGCAATTGCATATTTCATCTTTAAGAAACAAGGGTATTTCTTGCGAAATAGTATTGTATGGCATTTCAACAATATGCAAAATTGTACAAACAGATTAAGTGGACGATGGGAAGCAATTCTTTGGTTTGTGAAAGATATTCAGAATTATAAATTCAATTTGGATGATATTAGGATACCTTATATAACAAAAAACGATAAGAGGCTTGAAGGAGGCACAGGAAGAAATCCTACTGACACCTGGAATTATGATATTCCGCAAAGTGATTTTTGGTATTTCGATCGAGTCAATAATATGACAAAGAACAAATTAGGAATAACCGAGCATCCATGCATCTATCCCACTCCTATGATAGAGCGTATTATAAAGATGACAACAGATAAAGGGGATATCGTTTTTGATCCATTCTTGGGGAGCGGGACTACTCTTATTGCAGCACAAAATCTTGGAAGAATAGGATTAGGCACGGAACTTGATGCAAAATACAAGGATATCATCATCAAACGGGTAAATAACGAATCTATTTTGCCCATGTTCTAAAATGATTAAAGGCGGCAATTAGCCGCCTTTTCTTGTGACGCAATGACAATTGTGATTGAAAAAACAGAGAGCGAGTACGAATCGCTCTCTGCAGGTGGGAGTCTTCCTCCCTGCCATCAGTCAACCTTACATATATGAATGAAATCATCTTGTAAGGATTTGGAGGATACGAGTGCAAAGGTCGGGCTTTTTTTAGAATCGACCAAACAAATCCCAAAAGAATCTTCCCAATGTGCTTCAAAACATAATTCCTGCAACAAGTCAACAAAAGCAACAAAGTCAACAAATAAAGATCTTTGTGTTGAAAAACACACAGATTTATTTTGTCAGCATGCAATATTGCCGTAACTTTGCAGCGTTAACAGAGGTGAGTAATCCCCCCTGATGTTCACAAACTAGTATTTAAGGCGACAGGAAACTGCCGCCTTATTTTGTCTTACAAATCTTACAAATCTTACTTGTAAGATAGAGAGAGATGTATATACCCTACCCTTCTACGGCGTGATACGTTCCTTGCGCTTCTCGCCCGTCTTGAGGTCTGTGCCTGAGATTTCGACGTACTCGCACTTGACATTAACTGGCGGCTTCATCTGGGCAAACATCTTCTGAAGAACAATCTCATGTCCGCCTACCTTGACGATGCCCACCCACTTGCCTTTGTGCTTGCAGAGGCGGATGTTCAGGTCTTTGTAAGCAGTCAGATGCACAACGGCCTCGTCCTCTTTGGCACTAATCACTTTGATGCCGAACGCCATCTTGCGGTCGAGGAAAGTGAGGTTCTCGATGCGTGTCTCGTGCCCCAGCACCCAATAGGCTTTGAGGGGTTCTTTCGCGGAAAGAGATCCTTTCTCGAGGTTGATGTCGTAGCACACATAGTTGCTGTTGGTGCTCCGCTCGAAGATGAAAATATGCTCCTTGGGAATCGTGATTGCCTGCACGGAAAAGCAGAACAAAGAGCACAGCAAGGTATAGAGTATGGAACGCTTCATAGGCAAGCTTTTTTGAATATTAGAAAGAGAATGTCAGATTGAAGCGGACACCATTCTTCTTGACTCCCGGATGATCCAGATAGTTGAGACGGCGAACATAGTCCACACCAAAGACCTTGAGAATGTTGCGAACGCCGACTGCCACCTCCATGTAGGGCTTGCTGGAATCGATGGCGTAGGAGCCTTCGGGGAACTGGTAGAGCATCGCGTCGTTGGTGCTGATGAAGGGGTTGTTCTTGTCCGTAAGCGTACCCCAAACACCTCGGAATGCGAGGTATTCGCGCAGCTTGAGCTTCTTGAAGAGCGGGATGCGGTTGAATATCTTGCCGTTCATGTTCCACGAAACGGACCAGAACACGCGGCGGTCCATGAAGAACTCCATGTTGCGAAGCATGTTGAGAGTACCCTCTTGCTCGACATAAGAGATACAAGTCGGAGGTGTGATGAGGAGCGGGAACGGAACTTTGTTCCACTGCATGGAGCCAGAAGCATACAGGTCGATTCGTCCCCAACTGCCCAACCACTGACGCTTGAAGACAGCAACCTCGGTCTGGTTGGAAGCATATTGGCCTCCCAGAATGCCCTTGAAGTCAATGGCGTGGCGAATGGTGAACTCAGGACGGTCCTTGTTGATGGGCCAACGGTCCTGCTTCGTATTGATGTAGGTCTGGCCCGGACAGAACTGCACGGCAGCATTCCACTCCGTAGTGCGCATTCGGAAGTCCTCCGTGCCATCGTTGACATGGATGAGGTGCAGGTCGCCGACCGGCCGATTGCTCTCGGCCACGATGTTGGTGGTGAAGTTCAGTCCGTAGTCCGTCTCCCAAACGAAGCCAAGTCGCTGCTTGTTCTGCTTGTAGAGCATTCTCACCGTCTCGGTCTTGAAGTTGACAAAAAGGTTGTCCTTGCTGTTCTTCAGGAACTTGTCGGAAACGGAGGTGACATCGTAGGAACTCTCGAAGACTATCATTCGCTGCGGGAACTCGAAGTAGGAGTTCTTCTTCTTGTTGAAGCAATAGGTAATCTGTCCGCCATAGTAGTTGCCACCAGACTTGAAGCCGTGCGTGTAGTGCCCCTCCATGAAGAGGTGCTTGTTGAAGGCAGCCGTCGTCTGACCGCCGACACGCAGACGGAATCCGTCGTAGAAGTTGTTCGAGAAGGTACTGATGACGGGACCTATGTCGAACTTGCTGGGCTTGCCCGCTCTGGAAGTCTCGATGAAGTTCTCGAAGAGCGTCTTGACGACAAGCAGAGGGATGCGCATGTTCTTCGACTTCGACATGGCAGTCATGAAGTCACCCAGGCCACCCTCCTTCTGCGAGAGTTCTACAGCTCGGTACTTGTCCCAGAACTCCTCGTCCTGGTTGCGCGAGTCGGCCATTCGTTTCACCTTGCCCTGTCCCTTGAACAGATTCTTGTGGAGCGGGTCGAAACTATAGTCACTGAGTCGCGTATTGCGGACCACCAGAACGCTCTTGCCGAGCAAGGTCATCTCGGCCCACATATCGTCGTTCGTCAGCGCCCATTCCTCGTTAGGAAGTTGGCTGTAAACCTGATCGATGTGGAGCGAACTGACGAAATTGACGTCGCTCTTCTTGGGAATGGAGAGGTGGCACTTCTTGACGTGAAGGGTGGAGTCCTTCAGGATGTAGATGTCGCCGTTGAAACCTATGTCTTGAGGATTGTTGGGTGTGAATGTGAGATGGTAGCACGAATCGCGGTCAACGAGAACCGTGTCCGTGATGTAGTACCTGTAGAAAGATGTAGCTCCTGCTCCGATAGGACTCAGGAAGGGGAACTTCAAGAGCTTGATGTAGTTGTCGTAGATGTCGACGTCCTGGAAGACTTCCTTCAGGGTTGTGTTGACCATATCGCCAGTCGCAAAGAGCTGGTTCAGGCCGGTACTTTGCTCGCCGGTTATGATGTCCTTCTCTGTCTTCGGGTCTTTGCGATAGATGTGCTGGGTGACTGTCTCGTCGAGAGAGATGGGCACAACCATCTTCTTGTTGTACGGGCTCAGCTCAGCTTGCTGCGTCCATTTCACCTTGCCCACGTCCGTACTGTCGAGCTCCTTGACCTTGTAGTCGTTCAGGGCCATCGAGAGCTTCTGGTACTTGTTGTACATGTAGTAGTCGTGGTTCTCGAGCTTGGTGCTCTTCTTCATCTCGATGACACGCTTCATGAGCTCGATGGCAGGATTGTCCTTGCGGACATAGCGTGTTCTCTTCGCCTCAACAACGACTTCACCAAGTTGTTTTGTGTCGGGTTTGAGCTTGATGGTCAGACGGCTCGGAGTGGCCTTGGTGATGTTCACACTCTCGTCCTTGTAACCCATACAGGAGAAGGTGAGCGTGGCGCCATTAATGCGCGCAATGGAAAAGATGCCGTCTAAGTCGGCTATGGTAGAAACCTTGCGCTCCTTGTATGTTACGCCTGCAAGAGAAAGGCTGTCACCGGTGGAAGCATCGAGGATGACACCAGTTATCTTCTGTCCCAAAATATTCACAGAGAATGTCAGGAGCAAAACAAGGGTTGCAAAGAATTTTCTTGTCATATAATGTTTATTGTCTCGCGTTTTCATGTGTTATCTTGCTGCACGTCTCAAAAGCCGTCATTGTGACGCCCTCGATACCAGGCAGGATGATGCTCTGTCCTGTGAGCAATAGATTGGGTAGCGGAGTACCTACAGAGTGGAAACTGAGCATCGATGCACGGCAATCCTTGCGCAAACCGAAAGCTCCACCCTCAGGACTTCCCAGATAATCGCGATAGGTAAGAGGTGTACTTGTATAGCATTGTTCCACCATATCGTGCAATCCTGGAATATATTGCTCCGCCAGTGCTATGCACTCTTCAGTCTTTTGTTGGCAAAATGCCTTATAATCGTCACCACGGTGACCGACTTTGGTTTCTGACCAGGCTTGGCATTCGTGCCAAGGCATGGGCGTTAGGAGGTCTATCTGTCGGAGTTTGTCCGAACCATCCTCCGGAACCCTTGCACTTATCATAACTCCCTTCACAGGGTCATTTTCTTCTGTCATTGTCCAAACGTTTGGCTTGTCATAGACAAAGACATTGTGGGCGAAATATCGTAAAGCATCAGGCTTGATGCAGAGTTGTGCTGTGAACATTCCGCAAGTATTCTCTCCTGATGTCATCCTTCTGCGGAAGGCCTTACGAACTGAGGGACAATCCTCAAGCAACTGGCAAAGCAGAGCTGGATGAATATCGGAGATATAATAATCTGCTTCGTAGGTCTGTCCGTCGGAACAAGTGACACTTGTGATGCGACCTTCTTTTTCTGTTAGGCGAACCACCTTACTGTTCGTTCGCACTTCACCACCTGCTTCCTCAATAGTGCTGATGAGCTTGTTCACCAACAAATTGCCATCTCCTTTGAGTCGCCAACTGCTCTCAATATAGCTGGAACAAGTGTGGGCAAAGTTGAAAAGCGGAAGCGATTCTTTGCGAAGTTCAGTCTTCATGGCGGCAGCACTCACCACATTCAAAAGCAACTCGTCGGAAAAAGTCTCTTGCAAGTAATCGTAGGCACAGACATCCATGTCTTCAGCCGTGATGTTCTGCAAACGTTGGACATAGCTTTGGAGTGCTTCGCGCTGGTGTGGGAAGTCCTTTGCCAGTCCTTCGACGAATGCTTCGTAGCCTTGATGGAAAGCGAAGTGTCGGCCACCTATGATGACGTGGTCGAAATCTTCATCCATTCGCTGCCAAGGGAGATCAAGAAGTCCGAGCTCTGCAAATGCTTTGTACATCGTTTGCCCAGGAGCCAGACCACCCACATAGTGCAGTCCCGTATCGTAATGCAACCCGCCTCTGCGGAAACTTTGCATGCAGCCTCCAGGCTGATTGGAACCCTCAAGCACGAGCGCCTTGAGCCCACGCTTGGCGAGTAGTGCTCCGCACTCCAGTCCGCCCAGTCCGCTGCCGATAATCAGGACATCGTGCATTTACTTCTGATGCTGCTCGATGTAGTCGTAGAGCTGAGCAAAGGTTTTGATTGTAGGGAGCTCTGCCTTAGAGATGAGCACACCATACTTGGTCTGTACGATACCGATGAGGTCTACGAGACTCAGGCTGTCGAGTTCAAGTGTCTGGTAGATGGGAGCATCGGGAGTGATGGTAGCCTCGTCGATTTCAAACTCTTCTGCCAATTCGGCATTGATCTCAGCAATGATTTCTTCTCTTGTCATTTTCTTTTGAATTGGTTATTGTTATAGATTATGTGTCTTATACATTCTTCACGATGATGGTGGAGTTGGTACCACCGAAGCCGAAGCTGTTGGAAAGGAACATGTCGAAGTGTGTTTCCTTCGTTTCGGGCAGGACATTGATGCAGGCAGTCTCCTCATCGGGCTTCTCGAAGTTGATATTGCCAGCGATGAATCCGTTCTTCATCATCAAGGTTGAATAGATGATTTCGCTGGCTCCAGCCATCCACATCTCGTGTCCTGTCTGGCTCTTAGTCGAGGTAACAGGAACTGTGCGTTCGCCAAAGAGTTGAGCGATAGCTTGTGCTTCACGACGGTCACCAATGACAGTGCTTGTGGCGTGAGCATTGATGTAACCTATCTGCTTGGGGTCAATGCCACCATTACGAAGGCAGAGCTCGAGCGAGCGAGCTGGTCCTGCTACATTGGGAGTCGAGATATGATCGCCGTTGCCGGAGAAGCCCCAGCTAACTATCTCTGCGATAATGTTGGCTCCACGCTTTACTGCATGCTCATAGCTTTCCAGAATAACGGTTGCACCACCACCGCTTGGAACGAGACCATCGCGGCTGGCATCGAAGGGACGGCTTGCTTTCTCAGGTTCGTCCTCTCGAATGGAGAAGGCTTGAATGCCGTCGAAGGAGGCTATGCCATACATGTTATTTTCTTCTGCACCACCACAAATGACGCAATCCTGCAAGCCTTGAGAGATGAGCAATGCTGCCAGACCTATACTCTGCGAACCTGATGCACAGGCTGCTGAAGCGGTAAGATTGATGCCGCGGAGCTTGAAGAGGCAAGCCAGATTCATGGTGATATTGGAGTTCATGCTCTGGAAGATGGCTCCACTGCCACAAGCAACTGTGCTATTTGCCTGACGGAACTTGTCGAGGCTCTGCATTGTGGCTTCTGCTACGGAGTCGTTGCCATAGATGATTCCAACTTCGTGAGTGTTGAGATAGTCTTCATCGATGCCGGCATTATCGAGTGCCTGCTTGGTAGCGATATAGCCATACATTGCTTCTTCGGGCATGAAGTTGCGAAGGTTGCGAGGAACATATGGCTTGAGGTCGACTTTGGGGACATTGCCCACTAGTGCCGAACGAAAACCTGCGTCCTTGCGTTCCTGGCTGAAGATGATGCCACTTTTGCCCTGATAGAGTGCGTCGCGCACTTCGTCGAGGCTTGTTCCAATGCAGGACCAAATGCCCATGCCTGTTATAACTACTCTATTTGCCATTCTTTTCTTATGTTGTTTACTTTTTTCTGTTATTGTATTTCCTTGCTGAAGCAGCGACGACGCTTATAGGTTGTCGGATTGAGCGCTTTCCATTGGGTAAGTACCTTGAGGTTGTCTTCCAGCATCGGCCCTGTCTCTGCACTACGGAATCCCTTTTCGTTGAAGACAGGGATGAGGTCTGCAAAGATGAGAGCGTTGATGCCCAGCGCTTGCCATTCGGGATGGACGGCTATGAGGAGCAACTCTACTTCTTCCTCGTGCTTGAACTTGAGGGCGCGAAGCAAGTGATACCAACCTAGCGGAAGCATCTTTCCCTTTGACTTCTGGAGTGCTCTCGAGAGGTTTGGCATTGTGATGCTGCAGGCGATGAGGTTCCCATTTTCGTCCTCCACCATCGGTAACATCTTGAGATCGAGCATCTTGATGTACTGCAAGACGAAAGCATCGGCTTCCTCGTCGGAATGAGGTGTATAGCCGAAGAGCTGACTGTAGGCTTCGTTGAGCAGTCGGAAGATTTTGCGTCCGTAGCCTTCTTTGAAGACTTCTCGAGGTGTGAGCTTCTTCACCTTTAGTCCGTACATCTCTTCCACGAGTTTCTGGACGCGGGCAAAGCGGGCTGGAACTTCTTTCGGAATTTCTATTTTCACCTGAACCCAGTCCACTTCCTTGCCGTAGCCATGCTGAACCATATGCTTCGGATAGTAGGCCGGATTGTAGATTGTGATGGCGGAACCCATCTTGTCGAAGTCCTCGATGAGCATTCCTTCCTTGTCGAAGTCTGAGATGCCGAGAGGGCCTTGCACGGAATCCATTCCTTTCGAGCGTCCCCAGTCCTCGACTGCTTTCAGGAGGGCTGCCGAGACATCTGTGTCGTCCACAAACTCGATCCAGCCGAAGCGGACACACGAGCCCTTCCAGATTTCATTTGCCTTGCGGTTGATGATGCCGACGATGCGACCTACGGCTTCTCCTTTCTCGTCGTAAGCCACGAATGGAGCCACTTCGCTATGCTGCAAACCTGGGTTGTGTTTAGGGTCGAACCAGTTTCGGACATCACCTTCCATATCAGGAACATAGCACGAATTGCCCTTGTAAATCTTCCAGGGAAGTTTCACAAAGTCATCCATTTGACGTTTTGTCTGAACGGCCTTAACGGTACATTTCATACTATTATTCCTTATATACGTGCGCGCATAGTGCGCACTAATCGGCTGCAAAGGTACAAATTTTTGGCCGAAATTGCACTATTTTGAACAATAAAAATGCTCCTTTGTTCTCTTTTTCGCAAGAGAAAAAGAGTTTTTGGTCGTAAAAAGATGAAATAAAGGACACTGAAAAAGCAAATAACCTGCTAAGGAAGAAGATTCCAAAGCAGGTATTTGCAAAAGTTTGACTAGTGTCGAAACAGGAGTTCGCGTGGGAAGATTCCAAACGTCACACGTGATAATTGCAAACGTCACGTTTGATAATCGCAATCGTCAAACGTGTAAATCGCCAACGTCACTAGCGACGTTTTCTAGTCTTCCGACATTTCCTCGTCGACGGCCCTAATCTTCTGAGCCAGAAGGTTGAGTTCGTCGCGAAGTTTCTCCACTTTCTTGTTCATCGCCTCAACAAGCGAGTTGCCCTTCTTGCTGCCAGCATTGAGGAAACCAATATTGTTCTCGTAGGTCTTGATCTCAGCCAGCATTCGTTCGTAGGCTCTTTGCATCTTCTGACGCTCATTGTCGAGCGAGTTCCCAGCATTCCCCACCTTTTCAGCAAGATTCTTGCGGAAGTTGTTCAGACGACGTTTTGCCTGGCTCACACCATAAGCGTCGTAGATCTTGTCGCAAAGTCCACGATACTCTTTATAGAGGGTTTCTTTGTCGCGGAAAGGAACGTGACCCACCTCGCTCCATTGCTGCTGAAGCTCTTTTACCTTAGCGATAACGTTTTCTCCCTCAGTTTCAGCAAGTTCCTTAAGCTGGGCAATAATGCCAAGCTTCTGCTCCTTGTTGGCTTTTTCTTCGTTTCGGACATCGGCAGTAGCTAGCTGACGAGCCTCGAAGAAATGGTCGCAAGCAGCTGTGAAACGCTTCCAAAGGTCTTCGCTATACTTGCGAGGAACGGTTCCAATCTCTTTCCATTGCTTCTGCAGATTGATGAGAATATCGCCTGTAGAACGCCATTCTGTGCTCTCCATCAGGGATTCGGCTTTCTCCACGAGTTCCTTCTTCTTGGCTAGATTGCTGTTAAGTTCATCCTTGAGGCCTTTGAAGAAGGCATTCTTCTTCTCAAAGAAGGCGTCGCAACCTTGGCGGAAACGCTCGAAGATGGCTGTGTTCATCTTTTGAGGAGCAAAGCCTATCGTCTTCCACTCCGCTTGCAACTCTTTAATCTTCTGCGTGATACCATCCCAGTCGGCAAAGGTCTTGAGCCCTTCCGTCTCGAAAGCTTCGAGCTTCTCGCACAGAGCGGTCTTCTTCGTGAGGTTCTCTTCCTCGCGAGCCTTGAGGGCGTCGAAGTAAGCCTGATGTTTCTTATTGATAATGGTAGAGGCCTCCTTGAACTTTGCCCACACGTCTTCGCGGATTTCCTTAGCAACAGGACCAGTCTCCTTCCATTCCTGATGGAGGGTTTGCAACTGATTGAAAGCCTGCAGTATATCGGGGTTCTCGGCAAGAGCCTCAGCCTGCTGGATGAGACGCATCTTGGTCTCGAGGTTCTTCTTGAAGTCGTA
>JAGCXU010000136.1 GCA_017961145.1 Bacteroidaceae bacterium
CAAGTGTGCGCGAATATGCGGCCGAGGTGGAGGTGAATGTCAATACTGTGGTGCGCTCCTTCGAGTGGCTCAGCCAGAAGGACATCATCTTCAACAAGCGCGGCATGGGCTACTTTGCAAGCCAGGGCGCCAAGGAAACCATCCGCCAAAGCCTGCGCGAAGCCTTCTTCCAGGAGACTCTGCCCGAGTTCGTGGAGCAAATGCAAAAGCTCGGTATTACAGTCGAGGAAGTTGAACAACAAATAAAAGAATTTTTTAAATGAGTAAGAACATGAACAAGCGAACAATCAAGATTGCTGCCATTGCAGCTTTGACATCTTTAACGACATCACTCGTTTCCTGTGATAATCCGCAAACTATGGCATGGCTCAATTATCATATGGCTAAAGACACTTTGGAAGCAGGCGACCCATATGCTGCACAGGATTATCTGAAACGGTCAAACTATGGGGACCCTAGGTTTGACAGCATCCTTGTCCGCAAGGCAGATTCCTTGAGGCTCGTCATAGAGAAAGCTATCGAGGAAGACCAAAAGACAGGAAAAGATTCTTTAACCATTAAACAGTAATGCATATGAAACTACGTAACATTTTTGCTGCTACGTTGATAGCAGGAACATCTTGTCTCATATCGTGCGACAAGATGATGGACAAAGCCATGCAGGCCGTGATGGAGTCTGCCTTCAATCACGACTATCAGGACTCCGAGAAGTGGGGCAAAGTCGTCACTATTGACCTTCCGACACTTGCTTTCCAAGAAGTGGAACTCAGTGGAGCCATTCGTCTGGAATACACTCAGGACAGCACATACTCCGTACAAGTCTATGGTAACGAGAAAGCCATCGAAGCCTATGACATCTCATCGGAAGACAATGAACTGGAAGCTTCGCTGAAAGAAGGAACTGGCCAAGTCACTCAGAACACGCCAGCCATCACGCTCAGAGTCACAGCTCCCTTCCTCACAGAAATTAAAGCGATGGGAGCTTCCGACGTAGTCTTCAAGGACAGCATCTCCCAAGACAAGGAGCTGGATGTCAACGTGAGTGGTGCAGGCAAAGTCAAGCTCGGACAGCTCAAGGCAAAAGAACTCGACATGACTATCAGCGGAGCAGGCGAGGTGCAGATGGACGACCTCTGCTGCATAGAAGATGTGGAAATAACCATGAGCGGAGCTGGGAGTATAAAGGGTAGGGTAGAATGCCACAAGCTTAAAGTCAAGATGAGCGGAGCAGGCACAGGCAAGCTCGACATATATTGCCAGCAGGCAAGAGTTACAGCCTCAGGAGCAGCCGGCATTACCCTCAGCGGAGAATGCCACGACATAGCCTCTGTCGCCACAGGCTCGTCTTCTGTGAACACAAATGGCGTAAAAAAAAGAGGTGAAGAATAAGAAAATAAGAGAATAAGAAAAATAATTCTTCATTCTTCTTTCTTAATTCTTAATTTCTTCTTACCTTTGCACCCGCAAATTAAGGTTGGTCTGGTAGCTCAGTCGGATTAGAGCAACAGCCTTCTAAGCTGTGGGTCATGGGTTCGAGTCCCATCCGGATCACAACCATAGAAACAAGAACGTCATGCCTTTTGGAGGTTGTGACGTTCTTTTTTTATATCTGTACCTTTGTGTACATTTCTGGTTATCAAGAATATATGACTTTTATAAGGATGTCTTCTAGCATAATAAAACATAAACTATATGCCATGAAATTCAAACAGTATGTTTAACTTTAACCATCGGCCTTAGTCACTTTTGCACGGAAATACTCAAATGAATTTGGTATTTCGCTCGCTTATTCGTAACTTTGTCCCATAAAACAGAGAATCATCATGTTTAGAATGAAAAAGATTTTCCTTGTGCTTGCACTTGTCTTAGGGTGGATAAGCACTCAGGCGCAAACTCCACAAACGAACTTGATTCCGGCTCCAGCAGTGTATTCTCTTCGCTCGGGAAGTGTTTCTGGGAGCAAGTTGGCCTGCTTACACGAGAAGGTCCGCATCTCAGAAAAGGCTCTTCTGCGTCGCTTTAAAGGTCGGAAGTTGGCTGATTGGCAACTGAAGTCTGCTTATTGGCTGGAGGTTGGGAAGAAAGGTGTGAAGATTGTGGCTGCTGACGAGGAGGGTGTGTTCTATGCTCGTCAGACACTCAAGATGATGGCTTCTCTGGACAGTTCGGTCTCCTGCTGCACCATTCTCGACTGGCCTCGCCTGAGGTATCGGGGCATGATGCTCGATGTGAGTCGCCATTTCCAGGGCAAGGACTTTGTGATGAAGCAATTGGAAATGATGGCTCTCCTGAAGATGAACCGCTTCCATTTCCATCTTGTGGACAATCCGGGTTGGCGTTTGCAGATTGATGCTTATCCCAGCCTTACCAAGTTGACTGCTTGGCGACCTCAAGCCTTTTTCTGGGATTGGGAAAAGAACGAGATAGGCGGGCCTTTCGTGGAAGAAGGAACACCAGGGGTTTATGGTGGATACTTCACTAAGCAAGATATTGCCGAGATTCTCGCGTTTGCCGACGAAAGGCATATTGAGGTGATTCCCGAGATAGAGATGCCTGGGCATAACTACGAGACTCGTGCTGCTTATCCGGAATTGGCTTGCAGCCTGCCTAGTGGTGGAAAAGACCCTTGGGAGCTTTGCCCGGGAAAGGAGAGCACCTTCGAGTTCCTGGAGAAAGTGCTGCTGGAGGTCTTCGATATGTTCCCATCAAGGTACATCCATATTGGTGGGGACGAGGCTCGCAAGAACAACTGGAAGCTTTGCCCAGACTGTCAGGCTCGCATGAAGTCCGAGGGGCTGGAGCGTGTAGAAGAGCTTCAGAGCTATATGATCAGGAGGATGGAGCGTTTTGCCCATGAGCATGGCAAGCGTATCATTGGATGGGACGAAATTCTGCAGGGAGGACTGGCTCCTGATGCTACCGTAATGTCCTGGCATGGGACTGAGGCTGGTCTGCAGGCCGTCAGAGAAGGGCACGATGTGATATTCACGCCCACACATTATTATTATCTGGACTATCACCAAGACCCTGCTCAGTTCCGACCTGTAGGGCGCCTTGTGTCCTTGGAGAAAGTCTATTCCTTCGAGCCGATGGTGGAGGGGATATCCGAGGCAGATGCTCATCATGTCTTGGGCGTCCAGGGTAACTTGTGGACAGAGCATGTTCAAGATGCCTGGCATGCCGAGATGATGCTCTATCCTCGTGTTTTTGCTATTGCAGAAACGGGCTGGAGTCAGGCAGAAAAGAAGGAGTGGCCAGACTTCGAACGAAGAGCATCTTTCCTGTCAGATGTCGCTCGCAAATGGGGATATACCGTTTACCCTCCATTCCCTCAGGAATAATGGACGACAAGCACTATCTTCTCAATCTCATTCGCCAGGGTGAACATCAGCAGCAGGACTTCAAGTATCGCGTGGCTGATGCCTGCAAGCTGGCCAAATCTGTCTCTGCCTTTGCCAATACGGATGGTGGCAGACTGTTGATAGGTGTCCGCGATGATGGGTATTTGTCGGGAGTCCGAAGTGAGGAGGAGATATTCATGATGCATCAGGCCGCCTACAAGTATTGCAAACCGGAGCCAAGCATCTCCTTCGACACTTATCATATTGAGGGACATACCGTTGTGATTGCCACAGTACCGCCTTCTGCCAAACGTCCTGTCTTTGCTAGGGATGATGAGGGACGGATGATTGCCTATGTTCGCATAAAAGACGAAAACATAGTTGCCTCGCCAGTTCATCTTGCACTTTGGCAGGAGTCGCAGAAGTTTCGAGGCTCTGTGATTACCTATGATGATGATGTGCGTCAGTTGCTTGGCATCATGAAAGGAAGCCAGACGCTGAATCAGATAGTCCGACTCTCAAAACTTCCTCGCCCCAAAGTCATCATGCTCCTGGCCCGTCTCATCCGTTTTGGTACAGTCAACTGGGAATATGTAGGGCAGCAGTTCCGCTTCAGTTTGTCCTGAACGACACACGTGATGATTGCCAACGTCACACTAGTAAAATGCAATCGTCACACTATACGTTTGCAATCGTCACACTATACGTTTGCAATCGTCACACTATACGTTTGCAATCGTGGCACTATACGTTTGCAATTTAGCTTAGCCTCGATGAGACAATAGCCACCAGTCGGTCCAAACTCTCTTTGTTGTTGGCAGCAAGCACTCCTGAAGGTTTTGTGTGGTCAAGCGGTTTTCCCTGAAGGTCACAAAGTGTTCCACCAGCTTCCTCAAGGATGAGCGAAGCTGCTGCAAAGTCCCATGGGGAGAGGATATACTCGAAATAGAGCTCGTACAATCCCATTGCCAAGTAGCACAACTCCGAAGCTGCTGAACCAAAGCGACGTATGTCATTGCACTGCCCATACACATCAAGGATGATGTCGGAACAGATTTGAGTGTGCTCTTTATGGTAGAGCGAAAGAGCTGTACACATGATTCCCTCGGAGAAGGGACGCTTCGACACATGAAGTTGCTTGGTTGGCTTTCCCGTTCCAGGATGATGAAGGAAAGCACCTTTGCCTCGCTCAGCAGTAAAGAGTTCATCTGTTCGTGGCAGATATACCACAGCAAGTTCCATCTCGGAATTGTGCCTCAAACCAACACAGATGCCACATTCACGAATGCCTCGTGCATAATTTGCTGTGCCATCAATGGGGTCGACAATCCACACATACTCGTGTTTGATGTCGCGGATGTCTTCTTCCTCACAAATGAAGCCGCAGCCAGGCAACAAAGCGCTGAGCCGCTGGCAAAGGAACTCTTGAACAGCAATGTCTGAAGATGTGACTATGTTGCTTATCCCTCCCTTTTGAGAGATAACGAAGTCCTCCGTCTGCATCAGACTGGAAGCTTCAATGACGATATTTACAATGGATGAAAGCATATCTAATACATTAATTTATTTAGCCCAAACCCTATAAGCGGTATCTTTACAGCGGTTGGCAATGGCACAGAAAGGTATGGCCGTAATTGCACCATCCTTGCTGCGAATGGGTGTGTAGCCAAGGATAGGGTTGTTGGTGTCGAGGACATACTCACGGCCTGAAAGTTTGAGGCTGTCCCATTCTGCTTCGTTGTCAATCCTCTCAGCACAATAAACGAAAGGTCCTGAAGCAAGAGAACAAAGGTCTTGCAACTGCTCGATATGTTCGTCACCACAAACTATGCGGGGTTGGGTATTGAAGGTCAAGTCGATGTCTTTTGCCTGTTCGCCTGTAAACACCTTATAACCCTTCTTCAAATCAACATTTTCTGAGCTCTGCAAGTCGCTGTGATAAAGGCCCAGCGGCAGTTCATCTCCTTCATTCCAACATGGCATGCGAACAAGAACACGAAGCTTCTTCGGCTTAGGCGAGTTCACTTGAATGTTGACCTTGCCTGTGTTCCAATCCACTTCCTGCTTCACCTCAACAATGCCCACACCAGGCAGTTCCAGTTTCGCTTTGCTCCCAATAAAGAGGTTGACGTAGATGTCTGTTCCCTTAACAGCATATATCATTGACGGAAGCATTCCCGTGAACTTCAGCAACATAGGCGGGCAACAAGGACAGTCGTGCCAAGGCCAGCGGTTCATCTTGTCAGCATTGAGTGGGTTCTGGTAGGTGTAGTTCGTTCCGTCCATAGACACAGCAGTAGGAATGCTGTTGAAGATGATGCGCTCGAGCACATCTATGTACTTGGCATCACCCGTCAGCTCGTTCATGCGCCATGAGAAGAGTCCGGCACCAATGGCAGCACATGTCTCCAGATAAGCATCGGTAGGCAGGAAGTAGTCAGGACCAAACTTCTCATCCTCGTGGATAGCTCCCACACCACCAGTAATGAACATTCGGCGCCCCACCATATTGTCCCATAAACGATGAGCTGCATCGATGTATTTGGCATTTCGATTCACAATTGCTGCATCTGCTACTCCTGTTGCAAAGAGGGTGGCTCGAACGGCATGACCCTCGATGGTCTGCATGTCGAAGACAGATTCAGCATCCTGAGCATAGGCTTCTAAAGGACGACGCCCTTCTGTATGTCCACGCTGCTCAATCCAGAATTCAGCAAGGCGAAGGTAGTTCTCAGGCTTCACTGGTACCGATAATTTCTCAGCAAGTGTGGGTTCTGACTTGTAAAGATGATAGAGCTGGATGAGAGCATCCTCTGGAAGAGCATGTCCTGGCACGACATTGTGGTTGGCTCCAGCCATGTAGTCGTACATGTAGTTTGCCAGGCGTGTAGCTACCTCAAGGAGCTGCGTCTTGCCTGTTGCTTTATAATAATGTACGCCAGCCTCCACAAGGCAACCGCTATTATAGACATCATGTTGCCAACGCAAGTTTCCACCATTCTCACCCCATCGATGGTCGTTCTCCTGGAGTGTAGTGTAGGTGTTGATGTAGCCGTTAGGGTCAGCTTTCTGGGCAGCTTCTATGCGGCGTATGTATTCATCCAGACGTGCTTCCATTGCAGCATCAGGAAATTGCAGCAGGTAGTCGGAGATGCCAGTTATGGTTTCATAGATAAGTCCGTCGAACCAAGGAAATCCAAAGTGCCCTCCATCTGCCACATGACCCTCTGCTACCAGTTCGAAGTTGCGCAAAGTGTTGTGAGAGCGTTTCTGAGAGGTTTCATCGTTGACTCTTCCACGATCTGGTGACCAGAAATTGTTGTCATCCTTTGACACTTGATCTATGTGTCTTCCTTCAAACTTGTCAAGCACATCGGGTATGGTAATGTCGCGTGTTCGCTCCAGAAATGTGCTCCAGATTCGGTCGGTTATCTCCACCTGATTTGGACTTGGGTAGACAATCTTTTCCTCTTTTGCATCTGCCAGACAACTGTCAAGTGCGATAACTGCAACAATGCTGAACAAAAATGTTGTAACGGACTTCATAATGTTGTTTGTTTAATGATTTGTCTTGCAAATGTAGGAAAAAGCGCGTAAAAGAAGAAACGAATGATTAAAAAAAAAAAAGAACTTGAAGAAAACCATACCAGAACGTACCAGTTTAAGATATTTATTCGTATTTTTGCAGCATGAAAGGAATGATTTTCAGCATAGAAGAGTTTGCAATCAACGATGGTCCTGGAATCAGGACAACAGTCTTTCTGAAGGGTTGTCCTTTGAGGTGTGAATGGTGTCATAATCCAGAAGGATTAAGTCCAATGCCTCAGCTTTTGCAGAAGAAGGATGGGGCAGAGATGTGTGGCAAGGAAATAGAAGCTGAAGAACTTGCAAACACGCTTTTGCGAAACAAAAAGATTTTTAATCTAAACAAAGGCGGGGTGACCTTTACAGGTGGCGAACCATTGATGCAAGCAGACTTCCTTTGCGAGGTGCTTGGACTCATCCATCCTCACATTCATTGTGCTATCGAGACAAGCGGTTATTCGAGTGAAATTACTTTCAAGAAAGTCTTGAAAAACATGGATTTTGTGCTCTTTGACTGCAAGCATACAGACGATGCGCTTCACAGAAAATACACAGGCGTCAGCAATCAGCCAATTCTAAATAACCTGCAGTTGTTAAAGGAAAGCGCGATAGAATTTGTTCTTCGCATTCCGCTCATTCCTGGAGTCAACGATACGGAAGAAAACATTCTTGCAGTTAGCGACCTCATTTTTGATGCTCCTAACCTGCAACGGGTAGAATTGTTGCGATACAACAAAGTGGCTGGAGCCAAGTATGGGATGGTTGGGTTGGAGTACAAGCCAAGCTTTGATACGGAAGCAGAGCCGCATCCCATCACGAAGCCTCTAATTGATGCAGGAATAAAAGTGCTTGTTCTTTAGATAGATGAGCGGATGTTCAGGCACCAAGGATTGCGTATCTGTTGCTTCCCAGGTTTCCCCAAAAGGGAAGCCATCGTTTGTCCCATCTTTTTGAAGTCTGTGGAAAGTGTTGTAATTCCTCCACATAGCACCTCCTTGAGTGGTGTCTCGTTGTAGGAGATGATGCCAAATTCCTTTCCTGGCACATAATTTTGTTTTGCAGCCTGCTTGATGATAGTAACGAGGTCGCGGTCGTTAACTAAGATAAATACATCATCCTTCTGTATCCGTCGTCCACCAATGCTGTTCAGATACTTGCATTCGAAGCCAAACTCTTGGCAGAAATGCCTCAGCCCATCATATCTTTCATAGGGTTCCTTGGCTTCATTCTGAACCATGATGAAGCGCTTGTATCTTCGCAAATTGTCGATGCCAGATTTAAGTGCATCGTATGTGTCCATCTCGAAGTCTTGTGCAACAGCTGGGTATTTCCCCACCAATTCTTTGTCATAGTGGTCAAGCAGAAAGACTTGACCGCCAAGCGAGTTCAGCAAGTCTTCTGTTCCACGAAACTTACCTGTCATGACAACATAGGTTGTGTACTTTCCTTTAGCTTCGGTAAGCAGTTGGTCGAACACTTCGCGGTTGTAGTTGTGGAACTGCAGATTGACAGATACAGTATTGTCTATGCTTTCCATAAAGGCATGGAACAGATCCTCCTTGAACTCGTTCAGCTCATTGAAAAGCAGGAAGATATTGTATTCCGACTTGAAATTTGTGCTAGCTACATAATACCCCTTTCCCTGCAGAGACTCGATAACACCACGAGACTTCAGTTCTGTTATTCCTGCAAAAACTGTGTCACGTGAAAGGTTGAACATGCGGCGAAATTCATTGATGGAGGGAATCCAGTCGCCACTATGCAATCTGCCTGCCGTTATACCTTCTTGAACGTATTTTGCAATCAGTTTGTATTTCGAATTGTTTTGTTGCATTCCTTGCCTTTTGTTTAAGCGGTTGCAAAGGTACGAAATAATTTGCATACAACGATGTTCGAGATGTAAAAAGTTATCATGTGTTTAATAACATATAAAAATATTGCCAACTGGTACGGACTGGTACGGAAATTTTTTATAACTTTGCAGCGGAAATCTATATTTTTATAATGTAAATGATATGAATGAAAGGATAAAACGTCTCAGGGAATATATCTTCGACAAGCATCATCATTCACTTCGTCGGACAGCCGAAGAGGTTGGTTTAGCCAGCATGGCAGAGGAGATGAAGGCAGTTGGTATGAGCTACCAGTTGAGGGCTGCTGAACGCCTTCGCAGGATGCTGGAAGCAGAAACATCTGTGATCTTACCTGAAGAGCGCATCGTTGTCACTCGAACCATTAAAGATATTCCGAGTTTCTATACAGAGGAAGAGTGGAATGAGATTGCCAGCACGAAGTATCTTCATGAAAAGGGCGACCTCTGCAATATTTCGCCAAATTACGAGGCAATGCTTAAGAAAGGTTTAGGCGAAATGCTTGATGATGTTACGAAACGCCAGAAAGATTTTACTTTGACAGAAGAACAGAAGGAATTCCTCGAGTCGGAAGTCATATGTCTCAAGGCGATACAAGACTTCATCCTACGTTATGCTGCAAAAGCAGAGACGGAAGAAGACACGGTATTGGCAGAGGTGCTGAAGAATATCAGCAGCCAAGCTCCTCAGACCTTGCGGGAAGCCCTGCAGCTCTTGCGCGTCATGCACTTCTGCCTCTGGGAGGCCGGGCACTACCACAACACGCTGGGTCGCTTCGACCAATACATATATATATATTATGTACGCGATATAGAGAGCGGCCGGCTCACTCGTGAAGAAGCAAAAGAGCTGATTGAAGAGTTCTTCCTGATGTGCAACAAAGACAGCGACCTCTACCCGGGTATGCAGCAAGGCGACAACGGACAGAGCATCGTGCTGGCTGGCAGAAGTGCCGACGGCAAGTACCTCTTCAACGAAGTCTCAAAGATCTGCCTCGAAGCAAGCTGTGAACTCGAGCTGATAGACCCGAAGATAAACCTTCGCGTCGATGCCGAGACGCCCGAAGAGGTGTTTACCCTCGGCTCCCGCCTCACGCAGCTCGGCCTTGGTTTCCCGCAATACAGCAACGACGACGTTGTCATCCCTGGCCTCATTCGCTTGGGTTACAGCCCCGAAGACGCAAGGAACTATGTTGTAGCAGCCTGCTGGGAATTCATCGTGCCTGGTACTGCCGTCGATATTCCCAATATAGATGCAGTACCTTTGGCAGAGTGTGTGAAGAACGCAACACGTGAACTTAGGCAACTTCACACGTTTAATGAGCTACTTTCACGTGTGAAGTTTGAGATTCAAGCACGTGTAGATGAACTGTGCGCCAAGGAGCACGACCTCTATATTGTGGCTGCGCCGATGATGTCTTTGATGATGGACGGCTGCATCGAGAGGGCGAAGGACGCATCTTTGGGCGGTAAGTACAACAACTTCGGCTTCCATGGAACGGGTGTTGCTACGGCTGTCGATTCGTTGGCTGCCTTGAAGAAGCACTACTTCGACGAGAAGACCGTCACAGCCGACGAGATTGTCGATGCGATTGAACACGACTTCAAAGGTCATGAGGCGTTGGACGAGAAGCTTCGCAAAGAGACGGAGAAGTTCGGACAGGACGTCGATTGGGTCGATGAGATTGCCACCGAGCTGCTCGACATCTTCCAAAGTACGCTCGAAGGCAAGGTGAACGAACGCGGCGGCATATATCGTGCTGGCACGGGAACTGCGATGTACTATATCTGGCACGCAACCGAACTGGGCGCCACACCTGATGGACGCAAGAGCAGCGAAATGATTCCTGCCAACTATTCGCCTTCGTTGTTCATCCGCGAGAAAGGTCCTCTTTCTGTCATCAAGTCGTTTGCCAAGCCACATCTGGAGAAGGTGATAAACGGCGGACCGTTGACTTTGGAGTTCGACCAAAGCATCTTCCGCAACGAGGAAGCCGTCGTGAAGCTTGGACAACTTGTCCGCACCTTCATCGTCCTCGGCGGTCATCAGTTACAACTCAACACCATAAGCCTCGAGAAGCTGTTGGATGCCAAGAAACATCCAGAGAAGTATCGCAACCTCATCGTTCGTGTGTGGGGCTGGAGCGGCTATTTCGTTGAGCTTGACGAGTGTTATCAAGACCATGTTATCAACAGAATAAGATTTAAG
>JAGCXU010000137.1 GCA_017961145.1 Bacteroidaceae bacterium
AAGCCCAAACTCACTTTAGGCAGCAAGACTCCACTCCTGCCACATCGTTGGTAAAGGCCTTCGTCATCATATCGATGTTGCGAGGCCAGATAACGTCCTTTCAAATCCATATTTATTCAATCACGCCACACCATCCGCCATTGCGAACGAGGTGCAGACGAAGTTTCGTTTGAGGTGTTACGTCTTGTTCCAAACGCTTGTAATCCACAGCAATACGATGCGCATTACGACCGTCTTGGAAATAAGTGAGGTGTCCGTTTTTACCGAGGAAATCGAGGGAAATGTCAATGTCCTGAGGTTTGTCGCCAGTCATGGCGCCGATGAACCACTTGCTACCCTTGCGTTTTGCTACGACATAATAGTCGCCAGCCTTAGCTGCGAGGATACGCGTATCGTCCCAAGTCGTAGGAACTGATGCGATGAAACGGGTGCACTCGTCCTCTCTGAGATAGCGCGAAGGGCTGTCTGCAAGCATTTGTACGCCACTTTCGAAGCAGACATAAAGTGCTATCTGATAAGTTCGAGTGCCGCTTCCCATAGGCATTGAACCTGTTCCGCGATGGTCTTCAGGCTGTGCATTCTGCATGGCTCCAGGAGTGAAATCCATAGGACCAACAGCATTACGCATGAAGGGAAGCCAGATGCTGTTCTCCGGTTTGCATCCACCACCTTGTTCCAGGCCACGAACGCCTTCGTAGCTGATGAGGTTGGGCAATCGTTGTTCCATTCCTGAAGGCTTGAACGAGCCATGATAGTCAATCAGCAACTTGTTCTTGGCACATTCGCGAGCCACTCTCTCGTAGAAGTTCACCATCCATTGATCGCTGTGGTCCATGAAGTCAACCTTCAAAGCTTTCACACCCATCTGGGCATAGAAGGGAATGAGGTTCATGTTGCGCTCTACCGTGAGCCACGACAACCACAGCACGATGCCGACATTCTTCTTGGCACCATACTCGACAAGTTCCTTGACGTCAATCTCGTCGCGAGTCGTAAACGGGTCTTGTACGCGCCTGTTCCAGCCCTCATCGAGCAACACATATTCCACGCCATACTTCGAAGCGCAGTCGATAATGTACTTATAGGTATCGTTGTTGATGCCAGACTCGAAGTCCACACCCCAAACAGTCCAATGATTCCACCAGTCCCAATTGACTTTGCCTGGCTTTATCCAAGATGTATCGTCGAGTTCGCACTTACCACCAAGCACAACTTCCATCTGGTTTCCAGCAATCGTGGCATCGTTTCCGATGACGGCAAAACGCCAAGGAAGCGTACGTTGGCCATCTGTTCGAGCAATACAATCGCGTTCCTTCGTGATGGTCCAGCCGCGATCGCCACGAGGTTCCCACGTCTCAGGAGACTTTGGGAAAGCCGATGTGAAGCCATTTCCGTCAGTTGGTTTGAGGAAGAGGTGTGGATAGTCGCGCACATCGCTTTCCGAGAAGAGCACCTTCGTACCCTTCGGACTCTCGAGGAGGATGGGCAGGTAGGTCATCTCGTCGCCTGAGTTGTACTCTGAGGTTGAGATGTGCGTATAGGGATTCTCGTAGGAAGTGTTGAAACTGCGTGTCTTCGAGACGTGAGCCATGAAGGTTTCAGGCAGATTCAGCGCTACACCTTCGTTCACGACATCAACCTGACCCTTGCCTTTGTTGATGCCAAAACGATAGGCAATGCCGTTGTCGTAAGCACGGAAATCAACCGTTATGCCGCCTTTGAACGTGAGTTTCAACTGGTTGGCCTTGTTGGGAACCTCAGCATACTTCAGAGGCACAACAGGCCGAATCGTCTCGTCAATCTTGGTCTGCTTGGCGCTACTCAACTTAGGCTTTGTTCCAAACTCCTCTTTTCCCACTTGAAGAGAGAGCGGACAATCCTTCAGGATCTGTTCGCTACCACAGAAGGCGCTGTAGGTAAGTTGTTCTCCTACAGACACTTCGATGCGGATGTTGCCATTCGGAGAGTTCAAGGTTTGCACTTTTTGAGCACTCATTCGGAGGGTTACTGTAAGCGTTATTGCCAACAGAAACAGCATTCTTTTCTTCATATCTTTGTGAGGTTTTAGGTGATTGAACATGATTTTACGCTTACAAAGATATCGAATTTTCTCTTTCGTTCAAAAGGTTTGGGCAGTTTTCTTTACCGAAAGATGATTTTACACTAGTGAAGTTTGAAAACGTCACACAAGTAAAACGCAAACGTCACACTAGTTAATCGCAAACGTCACACTAGTTAATCGCAAACGTCACACTAGTCAATCTCAATCGTCACACGTTACGATTGGGAACTATAAGGTGAACTCTCCTCGAACACATATCCGAAACCTGTTCGGCTGACAATGTTTTGAGCATATTGTCCCAGTTTCTTGCGCAGACGAGTGATGTTGACATTCACGGTACTGTCTGTAACGACGACTCCAGCCCAAACCTTGTCCATCAGTTGCTGACGAGAGAGAACTTTTCCCCGATTAATCAGAAGCAAATGAAGCAACTCGAACTCTGTAGGGGTCAGATTTACACGACTGCCGTCAATCGTTGCCGTTTTCTTGTCCAGATTCAGCTGCAATCCATAATAACTGAGCGAATGCTTACCCAAACGGGCTTCTACAACATTCATGACATAGTCGCCGATTTTCTCGCAATCAGCAACGATATCTGTGTAATGCGTGCCAAGAACATACGAATACTGATGCGAGTTGACTCCCATAACAGTCTCGTTCTTCAGCTGGTTACGAAGCTCGTTGATGTCGCTTTCGATGGAGAGCGAATCGGCAATGGAGAGGTCTTTGCGACGACCACTTATCACAACAATCATCTGGACCACAGCTTCGTTCACCAGTCGGAGCAAGTCGTGCAGTCTGACGTATTGTTCAGCGCTGAAGTCCTCTTTGTTTTCGCGCAGATGACTGACTGTGCGAGCTATCTTGTAACAGGCATCACCAATGGATTCCAACTCCCCAATCTGACGAAGTATCACTCGCGTTTTCTCTTTTGTCTCGTCCGAGAGATGTTCATTGCCGACCTGTTCCAAATAGTTCGCAATCTCTATTTCCATGTTATCGGCAATAGTTTCATAGCGTTCGATGCGTGCATACTGACTTTCAAACTCTTTCTTGTCCATCTCGTCAATCAGAGCACAAGCCATTCCAAACATGCGATGAATGCGTTCTGCATAATGAACAATTTCCTTTTGTGCTTGCAATACGGCTATTTCTGGAGTCTGTATGACACCTCCCCTTATGAAATGTAACGTGGTAGGAAGTTTTTCCTCGGTATTCTTTTCTGGCAACAGACGACAGACAATCTGTTCCATTTGAGGAATAAAACCGATAAGCAAGGCTGTATTAAGTACATTGAAACAAGTGTGGAACATGGCGAGCACAACTGGAATCCGCGTTTCCTGACCAGACAGAGCTGGATTGTATCCGACAAGATGGCACACCATATTGACGAAGGGATAGAACACGATGAGCACCCAAATGACGCCAAAAACATTGAAAAGCAGGTGAGCTAATGCAGCTCTTCTGGCCTCGGTTCCCGCCCCTAAAGCTGCAAGATTGGCTGTAGCTGTGGTGCCGATATTCTCGCCCATCACCAAGGCAATACCCATATAAATGGGCAACACTCCCGTAGAGCAAAGCAGGATAGTGATAGCCATCACAGCAGCCGAAGACTGCACCACGCAGGTAATGACAGTACCGGCAAGCAGGAAAGCAAAGACTGTGAGATAGCTGCTCGTGTCGAACGAGGCAAAGAAACGGACTACATCGGCATTATGAGCCAAGTCCATATCGCGTCCCACACTGCTCAGCATGACCAAAGACCAGAACAAGAAAGCCAGTCCGAAAAGGAAATCGCCTGCCACACGATGGCGTTTCTTGTATATCAGTACCATGCCGACAAGGAAAGCGGGGAATACGACAACAGTCAAATCCAGATTGTAGCCCAACGACATAATCCACGCCGTGAGTGTCGTACCGATGTTGGCACCCATGATGACCGAAATAGCCTGAGCAAGAGTGAGCAGTCCTGCCGAGACGAACGAGACAGTCATGACCGTCGTGGCAGAGGAAGACTGAACGGCACAGGTCACTATTGTACCTGTGAACATACCGCTAAAACGATTGCCAGTCATACGGCCTAAAATGTGTCGCAAACTTGGTCCTGCCATCTTTTGCAAGGCATCGCTCATCGTCTTCATGCCATAAATGAGCAACGCTAACGAACCAAGCAGTCGAAGAAACAATTCAATCATCATGTCACTGTCTGTTGTAATTTCTGCTGCAAAGGTACGAAAACAATAGGAACTGGACAGAAAAATATCGATTACAATTTGGTTACAAATGTTGTTTTCCGAAGCAAAGCATTGGCATGGAGCTGCTAAAGACTCCTGGTTCCAACACCTCACCTACCACAAGGACGTGCAGGATGGAGCCTCGAACGAGTGGCTCGAGCCTGTGTCCGACGATGTTTACGACAAGTTGAAGTAAGCGAACCGACTTCGCCTACTTTGTTTGGATTGTGGTCGAAGCTGTAGGCAGATTGCTCTTGATGCTGACCTGCACTTTGCCCTTGTTCCTGTTGCTGCGAACGACGAGCAAAGCACGTCCCTTCCACGTCTTGACACGAGGTGATGTAGCAGGTTCGCGATCCTTCATATCGGCAGAAGCGAAGGCCATGAGTTGGCCCTGACCTTTCACAGTTGCTTTGCAAGGTATGGCTGCATCGGGGCAAACACGCCCCTTGCTGTCAACAACTTCTACGGTAACGAATGCCAAGTCCTGACCATCAGCAGATATCGTTTTGCGGTCAAGGCTGAGTCGCAGTCTGGCAGGTTCGCCAGCAGTACTCAGAGTCACACTTTCACCACCTGCTTCTGCACGCAATGTCCCTGCTTCATAGGGCACTTGGAACACGGCTTTGTACTCTGTTTGTCTGTTGACGGATTTCGTACCAATCAGTCTGTCGTTCAGATATAGCTTCACCTCGGGTTGTTTGGTATAGACATCCACATCGACGGGTTTGCCTTCCCAGCCTGCCCAGTTCCAGCTCTCCCAAGTGGGCCAAACGCTCCACATCGTTTCCTTTATACTTCCGCGATAGCCGTTTGGCTCTTTCACAGCCATGTACAAAGCGGTTCCTTCGTTCCAAAGCATCTCGCGATAGTGACTGATAGGTTTGCGCCAACCCGTGATATCGACATCGCCACAATAGGTGCCGTGCCAGTCAGGTTGTCCTCCAGGAGCGAAGCTCTCGCCTGGATGCTCTCCTTCATAGTAATAGCGGCCAATGCCAGACTCACCCAGGTAGTCGAGCCCAGTCCATACCATATCACCCACGACATATGTGTTGTCACTGACCGTAGCCCAGTTGCGGAAAGCGTCGCGAGGATAGCTCTCCGTCTGCCACATCACACGTTTGGGATTGCGCTGATGGTCGGTCTGGTGTTTGAAAATCATGTAGTTATAGCCGCCAATGTCGAGCACATCGAAGTGAGGGTCGTAGATTTCCCAGTCGCGGTCCCAGGCACAGAGCGCTTCTGTCACAGGTCGCGTCTTGTCGCACTCCAGAATGGCCTCCCTCAACTGCTTGGCAGTCTGAATCACGCGGAGTTCCTTGCGTTCGATGACCTCGTTGCCAATGCTCCACGTGATAATGCTGGGATGGTTCCTGTCGCGCTTCACCATCGCATGAATGTCCTCGCGATAGCAGGAGTCAATCATCGTCGAATAGTCGTACTTCAGCTTCGCAGTACGCCATCCGTCGAAAGCTTCGCCTATGACAAGCATTCCCAGGGAGTCGCAAGCATCGAGGAATGCGCGTGTAGTGGGGTTATGGCTGGTGCGGATGAGGTTGAAGCCAGCCTCCTTCATCAGCCGGACTTTGCGGATTTCTGCTGCGTCGAAAGCCATCGCTCCCAGTACACCGTCGTCATGATGCACACAGGCTCCATTGAGCAATAGAGGCATGCCGTTGAGCACAAATCCCTTTTCTGCATCGAACGAGAACGTGCGAATACCATATTTTGCCTTCTGACGGTCAATGACGGCGAATGATGTCCTACCTTCTGCATACGGCTCCTTCAGTTCCACGGCTGCCTCATAGAGATGAGGATTGTCTATAGACCACAGTTCCGGGTTCTGGATGGTGAAGGTTGCCGTGACGCTCTTCGAGCCATGAGCCGGCACCTTTACAGGCAAGAGCTTATTTATGGAGGTCTTCAGCTGTGTGCCGCTGATGACAACGGTCGCAGCACGTTCTTCGTCCGACTCATTCTCGACGGTTACCTCAACCTGAACCGTAGCCTTGTCGGCCGAAAACTCAGGCGTCGTCACGAAGATGCCATTCTCGGCAATGTGCAGGGCAGGCATCGTCTGTAGCCAAACGTGTCGGTAGATGCCCGAGCCCGAGTACCAACGGCAGTTGGGCTGCCCA
>JAGCXU010000138.1 GCA_017961145.1 Bacteroidaceae bacterium
ATGGTTGAGATGAACGAGGCTGCAGGCATTCTGAACAACCTCTCGGAACGCAGTCTTGTGCTCTTCGACGAGCTTGGCAGAGGCACGAGCACCTACGATGGCATCTCGATTGCATGGGCCATCGTCGAGTACATACACGAGAGCAACAGGGGACACGCCCGTACGCTCTTTGCCACGCACTATCACGAGTTGAACGAGATGGAACGCTCTTTCTCCCGCATCAAAAACTTCAATGTGAGCGTGAAGGAGGTCGACGGGAAGGTTATCTTCCTTCGCAAGCTCGAACGAGGCGGGTCGGAACACAGCTTTGGCATACACGTAGCGAAGCTCGCAGGCATGCCCAGAGCCATTGTTGCAAGGGCAAATGTCATCCTGAAGGAGCTTGAAGGAGCCGTCAACCACCAGCATCTTGGGTCAACAGACAAGCGACCTCGGACAACAGAGAGTGGCGTGCAGCTCAACTTCTTCCAGCTCGACGACCCTGTCCTTTGCCAGATACGCGACGAGATACTCGGCTTGGACATCAACAACCTGACGCCCTTCGAGGCACTCAGCAAATTAAACGACATCAAGAAACTGGTGAAGGGTAGTAACTGAACACGTTGAATGACTAAACGAGACATACCGAATGACAAAACATATCGTGTTTAATTCATTGCAGCGTCGCGACTATGCAATTGCAGCGTCGCGACCGTGCAATTGAATTGTCGCGACCGTGCAATCAAATTAGCTATGGAACAAGACATGGGAAGCCGCGTGCAGCTGGCAGTGGAGCTGTTTATGCAGGGTTACGGATGCTGCCAGAGTGTCGTTTGCGCCTTTTCGGACCTCTACGGGCTGGACGAAGAGATGGCGCTCAAGGTCAGTGCCGGCTTCGGCGGAGGCGTGGGAAGAATGCGGTTGATGTGTGGCACGTGCTCGGCTCTTGTGATTCTCGCGGGCTTGGAGAAAGGGCAGACTCGAGGCGAGGACCGCGAGGGAAAGGCCGCTTGCTATCAGCTCGTCCGAGATCTTCTCGAGTCCTTCAAGCAAAGAAACGGCAGCATAAACTGTGCTGAACTGCTTCAAATGAGTGGACTTAAAGCAGAAACCAATACGGCTCAGCCCGATGAGCGGAATGCCGAATACTATCGCGTCCGGCCTTGTGCCCGTAAGGTAGAGAGCGCGGCCCGCATCTTTGCAGAATATCTGAACAGTCAAAACACATAATATAATAATGTATATGAAGAAACAACTCTTTCTCGCAGGCATGATGTTCTATGCTCTTGCTTGCAACGCGCAACAGACAGTTGGCAAACTTATTGACTATCATTTGGTAAAGCCCTGGCAAGAATCGGTTTGGATAAGTGCCCAAAATGCTCAGGTTGTAACTGGCGAAGTGAAGGATGGCGACAGAGCAGCCGATGGCGCAAGCTGGTTCGTCAGCAATCCTCGCAATTCGAAAAAGGTGAAACAGGCAGTCTGGACGACTTCCGCTCTTGGCACCTACGAGCTTTACATCAATGGTCAGCTTGTCGGCGACGAGGTCTTGAAGCCCGGCTTCACACACTTCGAGAAGACGAAATACGCTTTTGTCTATGACATTACAAAGGCCTTCTACAAAGGCGCAGGACAGGAGAACAACCTCGCCGTGCAGGTTGTGCCGGGCTGGTGGGGCGATAAGATTGTCACTCCTTGGGGCCATCAAGGTATGGTCGGCAAGAAGGTTGCCTTCAGAGGCGTGCTTACGTTAATCTATGCAGACGGCTCCGAGGAGCACTTCGGCACGAACCTGAAGGACTGGAAGGCTGGTGTGGCAGGTCCTGTGACGCATGCCGCCATCTTCGACGGCGAGGAATATGATGCCCGCCTGCCGCAAGGATGGGCGAGTGCGGCAAGTTTCTCGACTCCGGAAATCAATGAGGAGTTCCCCGGAAAAGTGTGGGAAACCGACGGTGCAGAGATTTATCTTCGTCGTGACCTCACACTCTCTCCCGTCAAGGCATACACTTGGAAAGGCACGACGGGCGCAACCGACGACCAGTTCGGCAAGGTCAACATCGTACAGGAGTTCGCTCCGGGCAAGCCCATGACGATTCGTCCGGGCGAGACACTTGTGGTCGATTTCGGTCAGAACACTTCCGCGGTACCCGCCTTCGAGTTCAAGGCAAAGGAAGGCACCGTGCTGACTTGTCTGCCGTCCGAGCTTCTGAACGACGGCAACGGCGCCAAGAGTCGCGGCATGGACGGGCCGGAGGGCAGCACGCACCGCTTGAACCTCCGCATCCCGGACACAGGCATGATACTCCGCTACACGTTTGCAGACAACAAGGGCTTCGTCTCCTTCTATCCCCGCAGCACCTTCTACGGCTATCGCTTCGTGTCGGTGACGGCAACGGACGAGGTCACAATCCGCAGCATCAAGTCCATTCCCGTTTCCTCCATCACGAAGGAACTCGAGACGGGAACCATCGTGACGGGCAGCGACGACATCAACAAGCTCATCTCCAACACGCTTTGGGGACAACGCTCCAACTATTTGTCGGTCACGACGGACTGTCCTCAGCGCAACGAACGCTTGGGTTGGACAGCTGACACGCAGGTCTTCGCCGAGACCGGCACCTTCTTCGCCAACACAGATCGCTTCTTCCATAAGTGGATGAGGGACATGAGAGACACGCAGTCGCCTACGGGTGGCTTCCCAGGTGTTGCTCCGATGGCACAATATGGGGCAGGCGACGGCAAGGGCAACAACGACATGATGCGAGTCGGATGGGCGGATGCTGGCATCATTGTGCCTTGGACGGTGTGGAAACAGTTTGATGATAAAGCCATCATCGAAGAGAATTGGGAATCCATGAACCTCTTCATGGATCACATCTACGAAACGAAGTACGAGCATAATCTCATGCTTGGAGAGAACACCAACTACCAGTGGGCCGACTGGCTTAGCTACGAACCTTTGGAAAGTTGCAGTGGTCGCAGTCATGAAAACGGTAGGCCCAAGCCCGACGCAGTTGTCTATTGGAACTACCTCAGCGCTTCGTATTGGGCAATAGATGCAGGCATGATGCGCGATATGGCACGTGCCATAGGTCGTGATGCCGCACCTTATGAGAAGATGCTTGCTGATGCGAAGGCCTATATCCTTGAGAAGTTCCTCAATGCCGATGGCACGTTCAAGCTCGACATCCTCAACACGATGCAGACGCCAGCCCTCTTCGCCCTCAAAAACAACCTGTTGAGTGGTGAAGGAAAGGCAGCCATGATTGCCCGCCTCCGCAAGAACTTCGAGGAGCATGACAATTGCCTCCAGACAGGTTTCCTCGGCACATCCATCCTCATGCAGACCCTCACCGAGAACGGCATGCAGGACATCGCCTACGAGCTCCTCTTCCAACATAAGAACCCGTCGTGGCTCTACTCCGTCGATAACGGCGCAACAACCATCTGGGAACGTTGGAACAGCTATACGCTCGACAAGGGTATGGGTCCGCGCGGCATGAATAGCTTCAATCATTATGCTTATGGATGTGTCTGCGAATGGCTTTGGGAGACAGCTGCTGGCATTGCAGCCGACCCTGCAGAGCCTGGCTTCAAGCACATCATCATGAAGCCCGTGCCCGACAAGCGCCTGGAACATCTCAAGGCAGAGTACAAGTCGGCAGCCGGCACCATCAAGAGCGAGTGGCGATACAACGGTAGCCGCTGGACATGGACCTTCACTATCCCCAAAGGCGCCACAGCCACCGTCACGCTCCCCGGCGAGACAACGTCGAAGGAATACACAGCCGGCACCTATACCATAAAGCGTGGCGGAATCGCTATCTGACCTTTACCTCTTTCCTGTTATTATATAATGTGAAGATATGCGTCTGCTTCTGTCCCTCTTTTTCATGCTTTTCGCATCTTCTTTATCTGCACAAAAGTATGATTGGGACGACTTCGTAGAGGAATACACAAGCGATGTGGAGCGGGCAGAAGAAGAGGACTTGCAGCTACATTTGCAAGAACTCAGGGAACTTTCGGAACATCCTATTAACATCAATACGGCAACTGTAGACGACTTTCTGCAGTTGCCGTTTCTGTCGGAAGAGCAGATAGAGCAGATTCATGCCTACATATATCTGCATGGACAAATGCAGACCTTGGCCGAGTTGCGACTTGTCCCACTTATTGACGACGTGACGCGCAGGCGCATTTCGCTTTTTGTCTATGCTGAGCCAGAGAAGAAGGAGGAGGACAAACGCCTGTTCAGTTACCTTCGAAACGATTTTTCATCGCGTTTCGACATTCCTCTATATTATAGACTTGGGCAACAACAAGAGAATGGTTATCGTGGCGACGCGCTCTATCATCGCATCCGTTATACGATAGGCAACAGCCGACATTTCAAAGCGGGACTGCGCATAGAGAAAGATCCGGGCGAACGTTACTACGATAGTTATGGGGCTTATGCTATGATGCACGATGTTGGCATCCTCGACAAGGTTGTGGTCGGCGACTATCGTATCGGGTTTGGCGAGGGTTTGGTGCTAGGCGGAAGTATTTGGAACAGCAAGAATACGCCATCCCTTAAAATGCAGGGCGGCATCCGTCCTATGACAGGGATGGACGAAGTGAACTTTTTGCGAGGTGCAGCTGTCACGTTATCTCTAGGCAAACACATCAGCATGAGCGCTTTTGGCTCTTACCGCAAACGTGATGCTACGCTGACAAACGAAGGAGAAGTCCAGACTTTGCTTGTTACAGGCTATCATCGAACAGAATCGGAATGGGAGCGAAAGAGGAACGTGGGCAGTGCTGTGCTTGGTGGTAATGTTAAATGGCTTTATAAAGGTTTCCACCTTGGAGCGACAGGTTATTGGCAGAAGTTCAGTCGAACGCTTAATCCTGGAACGCAACAATACCGCGCTATTTATCCGAAGGGAAGTTCCTTTGGTGTGGTCGGACTGAACTATGGCTATACGCGCTACCGCCTTTCTTTTGGAGGAGAGACTGCTTATAGTACTGCCGGAAGTGGCTTTGCGACGATCAATCGTGCTTCGTGGACGATAACGAGGAACTACACCGTGTCTGTCGTGCAACGTTTCTACGCCTATCAGTACTACTCGTTCTATGCCAGTTCGCTCGCCGAGAACAGTAATGCGCAAAATGAAAGTGGTGTGCTTTTGCATCTGCAAGCGGAACCTTTGGCAGGCTTGCAACTGACGGCCTATGCCGACTTCTTCCATCATCCTTGGCCACGTTATCGAATGACGCACAGCAGTACTGGTCAGGAGTTCTCTTTGCAGGGTATTTATATCCTATCGAAGCAGCACTCTTTGCTGGCTCGTTACCAGTTGAAAAGGAAAGAGAATGGCGATGTCATGGAGCCACATCATCGTGCCAAACTGCAGTGGACATGCGAACCGACAGACAAATGGCGTTTGCAGTCAACGGCATCTTTCCACAATGTCCTCGGCAGAAATGGCTTTCTCGTTTGTCAAAACGTCCGATATATGCTGGCAAAGCCAAACCTTTCCATCAATAGTCAGCTCGGACACTTCAACACCGACGACTATTTAAGCCGTATATATCTTCAATCGCCAGCCCTTTACAGCAGCATTTCATCTGCCTCTTATTATGGCAAAGGCATGTTGGGCGTCCTGACATGCCGTTGGAAAAGCAAAAACGAAAAGTGGATGCTTGAGGGACGTTATAGCCTGCTTCGCTACTTTGACCGAGACGAACAGGGAACAGGACTACAGAGAATCCTCAGTCCTTGGAAGCATGATTTGTCTTTCCAACTGCGCTTGAAGATTTAATCATGCAGTAAAGACCGAGCGCGACAAAGGGGATGGAGAGCAACTGGCCCATGTTCAGGAGCATTCCTTCCTCGAAGGCTTCCTGATTTTCCTTCGTGTACTCGATGAAGATTCTACTTGTAAAAATGAGGAAAAGGCAGAGACCAAAGAAGAAACCGCTGCCAACTTTCTGTGGATAGCGACGATAGAAGAACCAATGGATGCCAAAGAAGATGGCATAGCAGATTGCCTCGTAGAGCTGGCCTGGGTGGCGAGGAAGCATGTCGACGCGTTCGAAGATGAATGCCCAAGGCAGGTCCGTCGGCCTTCCTATTATCTCGGAGTTCATAAGATTGCCCAGCCTAATGGCACAGGCACAAATGGGTGTCACGATGGCAACGTTGTCGAGAACGTGCAAGAAGCGCAGTTTCACGTGCTTGGCATACAGCCAAAGAGCAATCATGAGGCCTAGCGTGCCACCATGACTGGCCAGCCCTTCGTAACCGGTAAACGTCCAACCTTTGCCAGGAACATTGCGAATAGGCAGGAGCATCTCGATGGGATGCGACAGGTAATAACTCGGCTCGTAGAACAAGCAATGACCTAATCTTGCTCCAATAAGTATGCCGAGGAAGCAATACATGAACATCGGCTCGAATTGTTTTTCGCTTATCCTCTGCTGACGGAAAAGCTTGTGCATCAACAGATAAACGCTTACGAGACCAATCGCCCAAAAGAGCGAGTACCATCGTATCGCGACAAAACCCAAGTCGAGGGCAGCCACATCGGGGTTCCAATTGATGAACAAGTTCATGTTTCACACGTTGAAACGGAAATGCATAATGTCTCCGTCTTGTACTACATAGTCCTTTCCTTCGACACTCATCTTGCCTGCTTCGCGGACAGCGGCTTCCGAACCATACTTGATATAGTCCTCATATTTAATGACTTCCGCGCGAATGAAGCCTTTTTCGAAGTCTGTGTGGATGACGCCAGCACATTGCGGAGCCTTCCAGCCACGGCGGAAAGTCCAGGCTTTCACTTCCATCTCGCCAGCCGTGATGAAGGTCTGCAGGGTGAGCAAGTGGTAGATAGCTTTGATGAGGCGATTGCAACCGCTTTCCGAAAGACCGAGATCCTCGAGGAACATCTGCTTTTCTTCGTAGGTTTCGAGTTCCGCGATGTCCGCTTCCGTTTGTGCTGAGATGATGAGCATCTCGGCATCTTCGCCTTCGATGGCTTTCTTGACGGCTTCCGTATAAGCGTTTCCTGTGGCAGCCGAAGCGTCGTCAACGTTGCAGACATATAGGACGGGCTTTGTCGTAAGCAGGAATAGGCTGTTCGAAGCCGTGATTTCGTCCTCGGTGTCGAACGTTACAGTTCTCGCGCTCAAACCTTTGTTGAGGGCGTCTTGGTATTTGAGCAGGACATCTAGCTCAACTTTGGCTTGCTTGTCGCCACCCACTCTGGCTTGTTTCTCCACTTTCTTGATGCGGTTTTCGATGGTTTCGAGGTCCTTTATCTGCAATTCCGCATCGATGATTTCCTTGTCGCGAACGGGATCTACGCTACCGTCAACATGCACGATGCCATCGTTGTCGAAGCAACGGAGCACATGTATGATGGCATCGCATTCGCGGATGTTGGCGAGGAACTGATTGCCCAAGCCCTCACCTTTGCTGGCACCTTTCACGAGGCCTGCAATATCGACAATGTCGCAAACTGCGGGCACGATGCGACCTGGATGCACAAGTTCAGCGAGTTTCGTCAGTCTTTCATCTGGAACGGTGACTTGTCCCAGCTGAGCATCGATGGTGCAGAAGGGGAAATTCGCAGCTTGAGCTTTTGCGCTCGAGAGGCAGTTGAAGAGGGTTGACTTGCCTACATTGGGCAATCCTACTATGCCGGCTTTCATTGTGATATTATGTGTGATTAGAAGTCATTAAAGTCGTTGTTTTCCGCCGAACGGATTGCCATACATTCCATCTCGATAAGCCAGGTTGGACGACAGACAGGAGCGAGGGTGAAGACAGTTGGAATGTTCGGAAATTTCTCCTTGAACATCCGGCTGACTATTTCGTAATCGGCTCCATCTCGCAGATACACAATCAGATGTACTGCGTCGTCCATTGTCATTCCTGCTTCCGCAAGAAGTGTCTCGACGTTCTCCCACATCCTTTTTGTCTGCATTTCGACGTTACCGACATACTCCACTTCGCCCTTGTTGTTGATGCTTGCAGTTCCGGAAATGATGGCATGATTGCGATCGCCAAACTTGAGGAGGGTTCCCCTCTCGAAGGTAACGCCGTATTCACTTGTGCGATTGAGGTGCGAAGTGGCATGGAGATAGTGTTGCTGCTCCGCTTTGAAACCCTTCAAGGCATAGCTTCCGAGCTGAATGATGGCCTTCGGATCGGACGGATTTCCGCCGATTCCTGTGGAAGCGATGTAGTGTGTATCAGGAGTTAAGCCATGCTGAGCAAAGTTTTCCCAGCGTGCAAGGACGAGCCCCTTATACTGTGTATCGACATCTCTGACGAAGAACCAAGTGCGAATGCCATTGTCTTCCAGCGTCATTTGATGTTCTTCGAGGAGCTCTGCATAGTCCTCGAGCAGATGTTGTGTCTGGCTGTAACTGCTCCCTTCGCCTATCATCAAACCCATCGTCCAAAGGTGTTCGTAGCCGTTGTGGCGAACGACGGTAGAGCCCAATCTGTCAGCATTTGAGGTGATTTCCGTGCCTCTTTGCAAGTAGATCCAAGCTGCCAGCTTACTTCCATCAAGTGGCGGTTGCTGAATGTATGAGACGGTGCACGTTTCGTCCTGCGGCATAAGCGGTCTTTGGTTGGTAGCATCCGAGAGGAAGTACCGCTTGAAGACAGGCTTGGCGCCTTTTACGTCCTCAAGATCAAGCAGTTGCGTTTCTGCTTGGCGGATGCGTTGGAGCTGCTTCAGGAACGTTTCTCCTTTGGATTCGATGTGCAGAATAGCATGGATTTCTGCAGTCTTCCCCTCAGGAGCAAAGGCCGTCAGTTCGATTGTGGCACCGATTTGTTCCAAGTATTTTTTCTTAAATTGCATAGCGCTTTGTGTGATATTGGGTGCAAAAGTAGTAAAAAATATCCAATATTCAAAATCCAATATTCAAAATTATCGCGCTAAGCAAAAGAATGACTCAAGTTACCCTTGCAAACGTAACGTGGTTAAAATGCAATCGTATAGTGTTACGATTGCCAACGTGGCACGTTACGTTTGGCATCATGGCACGCGACGTTTTGTGACGAGCAAGCCGAGGAAGGTCAGAGCGGCATTGAGCAGCAGAAGTTCGTAGCTGAAACGGTAGTTCCACAAAAGTGGAGCGAGGTAATCCAAAACTGCACAAACTATTGGAGAAACAACGGCAACGAAGGATACTGCACTGTCGTTCACTCGCTTATGAGTGAAGAGTCCGAAGCAGAAAAGCCCTAAAAGCGGGCCGTAAGTATAGCCTGCCAGACGATAGATGGTGTCGATAATGGTGCCACTACCTGCGAAATGGAAGACGGCTATGCAAAGAGCGAAGGCAAGGGCGACTGCCAAATGTACGCGATGACGGATGCGTAAAGCCTTCTCTGGCTCTGTTCCGTCCTGCTCAATCCTGAGGATATCCACGCAGATACTTGTAGTCAGCGACGTCATTGCGCTGTCGGCACTGGAGAGCGCGGCTGCCGTGATGCCGATTGTGAAAGGAAAGATGACAAAAGTTCCCAAGGCTCCGCTACCAACAAGCATAGGCAACAAGCGGTCGCCAGCATCAGGAAGCGCGAGCCCTTGCTGGGTTGCAAAAGTATAAAGGAGTACGCCAAGTGCGAGGAAGAGCAGGTTGACGGGCAAGATGCAAAGCCCATAAAGACACATGTTCTTCTGTGCTGCTCGCAGAGAGACGCAGGTAAGATTCTTTTGCATCATGTCTTGATCGAGTCCGTTCATCACAATGGTAATAAACATGCCGTTGATGAATTGCCGCAGGAAAAACTGTGTGCTCGTCGCGTCCCAGCAGAACATCCGTCCCATCGGACTTTGCGCGATGGTTTCCGCTATGCCTGATGGCGAGAGATTCATCTTTGCAGAAACGCCCCAAACGATACAACCTGTTGCGACAAGCATGCAAAAAGTCTGCAAGGCATCAGTTCGGACGATGTTCTCGATGCCGCCTCGACGCGTATAAAGAAAGATGGCGAGCAAGACGACGCCAACCGTAAAGCCGAAAGGAAGACCTAAAGGACGGATTGCCATCTCGTGAAGAATCGTACATGTCAGGAAAAGTCGGGCTGCGGCCCCTGTAATTTTGCTGAGCAGAAAGAAGCAAGCGCCTGTCAGATGGCTGCGGCGTCCGAAGCGTTCGGCAAGGTAGCCGTAGATGCTGGTGAGCCGAAGCCGATAGTATAGCGGTAAAAGGAGGAAGGCGATAACAACAAAACCAGCAAAGAAGCCCAGGCACATCTGTATGTAAGTCATGCCGTTCTGATGTACCCAGCCAGGCACGCTGACAAGACTCACACCGCTAATGCTCGCCCCTATCATTCCAAAGGCAACAAGCAGCCACGGCGACTTCCTTCCTGCACGAAAGAAAGCGTTGTTGTCACCCTTTGATTTCACGAATCTTGTGAAGAGGACAAGCAAGAGTATATAAAACCCTAAAGCAGAGAAGACGAGATAATTGGACATGTTTAGAATGACATTATTGCGGATTTCGCATGTAAAGGTACGATTTTTTTTGTATCTTTGCAGCAGAAATAACAAAAAGATGAAGATGAAGACAAGAGACATCATGGCTGTGATGCTTCTATTCACAGCCTCTTACATGCAGGCAGCCCTCACGGCATACGACCTTCGATGCGAATTGTTGCATCAGCCTTGGGGCATCAACACAACGACTCCTGCCTTGAGTTGGAAGCTCACACAAGACCACAACGGCGTTCGGCAATCGGCTTATCAAATCCTTGCCGCCTCGAAGCCAGACCTTCTCTCAGAAGATAAAGCCGACCTTTGGAATAGTGGTCGCGTTGAAAGTGAGCAGTCGATATGGGTTACGTACGCAGGCAAACCTCTTGAAAGCCGCAGCGTTGTCTATTGGCAAGTGAAGGTTTGGGACGAGAATGGCAAGAGTGGTGACTGGGCTCGAGGCGCAAAATTCTCTGTCGGCATCCTCGACAAAGCACTTTGGAAAGGCAAATACATCGGCATGGAGCGAACGGACCGCAAGGTTCAACCGCTCCTCTACAAGTCGTTCGAGTGCTCTGACACCAAGTCTCCTGCCTTCCTGCACATAAGCACGCTGGGCTATCACGAGATATATCTTAATGGAGAACGCGTGGGTGATGATGTCCTGACACCTTCCGTTGTGGAGTTCAGCAAACGGCATCAGGCTATGACCTACCGTCTGGATGGGAAACTGCACGAAGGTCGCAATGACCTCGTCATCTGGCTTGGCGGAGGTTTCTACGACAATCCGGACATCGTGGGTGTTGCCAAAGGTGGGCCATACGTCTTGGCACAAATTGACCAGCAGCAGGGAAAGGATGATTGGCAGACACTCGCCCAGACTGATGACACCTGGCAGGCGAGGGGAAGCGGTTACTATGACGACGGCATCGCAGGAGCCTGGACTTTCGGTGGCGAAGTTGTCAAAGCGGCAGAACTCTTGCCCGATTTCTCTTCCTCGACACTCGATGCCGTCAGCTGGCAAAGCGTGACAACGATGGAACTCCCTGCCCAAGAGATTACGCCAATGATGTGCGAGCCCAATCGTATCATGACTGAGATACAAGCACAACAAGTCAGCCGTTTCGATGGAAACAAGTGGATGGTGGATATGGGCCGCAGTATTGTGGGCTGGACACGCATCCGCCTTGGCAAACTTCGCAAAGGACAACGCATCACTATCAGTTACTGCGACATGCTTGCGCTCAGTGGCGACTTCGATGAAGGCGTGTTTACGGACTATTATATTGCAAACGGCGAGGGAGATGAAGTGTTCTGCAACAAGTTTAACTACCACGCTTATCGTTACATCAAGATAGAAGGGCTGGACCGCCAACCTGCCCTTTCGGACATTGCAGGCATGCTTATCCATACAGGTTACGAGAAAGGTTCGTCGTTTGTCTGCAGCGACAAGGACCTTTGTGCCATTCATGATATGGTACACTACACCTTCCGCTGCCTGACACTTGGCGGATATATGGTGGATTGTCCACACATCGAGCGACAAGGTTATGGCGGCGACGGCAACGCTTCTATCTTGGCTGCACAACTGCAATACAACATGTATCCGCTCTATCGTAACTGGTTGCAAGGATACACAGATGCACAAGGAGATGATGGCGAAGTGCCTCATGTTGGTCCTGCTTTCTGGCGATGTGGCGGCGGACCGTTCTGGTGTGCTTTCATCGCGAATGCTCCTTGGCAGACTTATCAGCAGTATGGCGACATCCGACTCCTCGAATGGTACTATCCTAACATGCAGCGTTACCTCTCTTATGCCGAGCAGTTCATGCCCGATGGATTGCTTACGGTGGAACACCGATGGCCGAGCACTCGTCGAAAAGACTGGTTCCTAGGCGATTGGGCACTGCCTAACGAGGAGCATCAGACACATACTGAAAGCATCGACCTCGTGAATTCCTGCTCGATGAGCTGGGTTTATGGCATCATGGCAAACACCGCAGAATTGCTTGGCAAAGCAGATGAGGCACAACTTTACAAGCAGAAGCAGGCAGACATCAACCGCCTCATTCATGCTACATATTATAATAAAAAGAATGCCACCTATGCCAATGGTTTGCAGCTCGACCAGAGTTTTCCGCTCTTTGTGGGTGCCGTGCCTGATGACTTAAAACAGAAAGTGAACAAAGCTCTAATGCGAGAAACATACGAGCGCTTCGACGGACACCTCTTCACGGGACTTGTAGGCATCCCCATTTTGACGCAATGGTGTACTCGAGCAGGCAATGTTCAGTTCATGGCCGACATGCTTCGACAACACAGTTTCCCTGGCTACCTCTATATGATAGACAATGGTGCGACCACGACTTGGGAGCATTGGAATGCAAGAAGAAGTCGCATCCATAACTGCTACAATGGCATCGGTTCGTGGTTCTACCAGGCACTTGCAGGCATTCAGGGCGATGCGACAAAGCCTGCTTATCGCCATTTCACCATCCAGCCACAACTGCCTGACAGCCTCACTTTCGTGAGAGCACTAAAGCCAACGCCTTATGGAGACATTACTGTCGACTGGAAACGCTCGGCAAGCACTTTCGACCTGCGCCTCATCATTCCTGTAGGCACAACTGCTACAGTGCTTTGTCCAGAAACAATAAATGCCGAATCTGTTGAGATGGCACCTCGCAGCCTCAATCGTAGCGGCCTTGTTTTCAACGAAAAGGAGCGTAATCGCAAGCCTGACCCTGAGCCAACTCGCTATAATCCGACGGAACCTATCGAACTTAGCAGTGGTACATATCGGCTCGTCTATCGTCTGAAGAAATAACGCTTCGAGTGTGCTTTGCAAACGCAGGCAAGCTAAATGTCAAACGTGGCGTGTTAAGTTGGCAAACTTAAAGTGTGTCGTTGCCAAACGTCACACTTGGTGTTTGCGAATTTGGTTAACCTGGTTGTACAACATAACAAGCCCCCTGCGGAAATGGACCGCAGAGGGCTTGAACTATTATCGGTAAGGGAGACGGTTATTGCCCTGCCATGATGTTCAGCACGGCTACGAAGTCTGCGATGGTTACTTCGCCATCGCCGTTGACATCGGCATCTCCCGGGACTTCCTGACCTGCCATCGCATTGAGAACGGCTACGCCATCGGCGATTGTGACATCGCCATCGACGTTCACGTCGCCAGGTGTACTGTAACCACATAGCGCAATATAGTCGCCACGCTCAACTTGCCATTGCAGCAAAGGCCAACCAAGTCCGATGGTGCCATCCTGGTGCCAGCCTTCCCACTTCCAAACGATGTCGCTGATTTCCGCCTGGCTCTGGATGCCAAAGAAGAGGAAATTGCTGGTGCTGCAACCCTGCTCGTCGCCGATGGCAACAGTGGCCTGGCTGCCGTTTGCCTTACCTGCAGAGTAGCTGTTGGCAATGGTCAGCGAAGGACTTCCAATGCCAATGAAGTCACCAAGTATGCCTTCGCCATGGATGTTGGCATTGGCATAGACGTTGGTTATCGTGCCATTGACGGCAACACCTGCAACGGCACCTGCTGCACTTGTGCTTCCACCGTCCATATTGACAAGTTTGCCATGGACGTAGCAGTTCTCCACGACTGCTGTCCCTTCGTCTGTTCCGAGGAAACCTGTCAGGATACCTGTGTTCTGAGCTATGCCACTTTCGACAGTTGCATTATAGAAACCGAGGTTCTTGACGCTTCCGACGAGTGCTCCGAAGAAGCCCGTCTCGAAGCCGTTGTCCTTGTGAGCTGCAACGGTCAGGTTCTTGATGACGTGACCTGTGCCGTCGAGAGAGATGCCCTTGTTGTAGCCATCTTCGTAGCTATTTGCGTTGAAGGTGCTGTTCATGGGCCACCATCCTTCGCCCTTCATGTCGATATCTGCAGTAAGTTTTGCATAGATGGTTTTGCCGTCGGAAAGGCGGTCGCGCAAGCCTTGCAGGTCGTACTTGTTGGCAATCTGGTAGGGATTGGCCTCGCTGCCATTGCCCTTCGTGTCGAGCAAAGTGGCCTTCATGCTGGCATTGTCCATGTCGAACTCGATGAGGTACTTGCCTGCGGGAGAGATGCGCCAGGTGCGGTCGAGGCCACGCACGAGGTCGGTCAATTCCTGTCCGCTGCTAATCTCGAGATACTCGGTCTCGCTGCCATAGCGAGCCTCTGTCCAACTGCCGCGAACTGTCTGGCTGTAGTTCGCCATATCCCCAATGCTGCGGCACGCCATGATGCCGAATGAGCAGTAGGGGTTTGCATTGTCGTTGACGAGGTCAACCACGCCGACATACTTGCCGCCACCGAGATGCTGCAAGGGCACCTGCTCGTCGTTCTTCCAACGCATGAGGGAACCCTGGCGATTGTTGAGCGTACCAGTCACGAAGACTGCGTTGTCCCAATTGTATTCGTCCTGAAGGTCGAAGTCAACAGTCATATTCTCGAGGTCGAGCACCACATTGTAGGTACCATTGAGAGCCTGGAAGTCGCTGCCACCTTCCTGCACATCGAAGTGCTGACGGGCAGGAGTGATGAAGCTACGAGTGCCATCGGGACATTTGTAAATGGTGTTGATGCGACGGAAATAGAGGCCTGCACGCTGATAGCCATTAGTCTGACGGCTACGGTCCTGCAAGGTGACAGAGCCCACGAACTTGCCTTCTTCGTTCATTTGAAGTGGATAGAGCGAGCACATCTGGCCGTAGTTCCATTCGCCAGTCTCGCTGTTCTCGTCGTAGAGGTCGCCTTGAACATAGACGACACCACCGATGATGGGATTTGTCATCAGTTCCGCAATCTTCTGCTCGACTTCCTCGTCGGTCAGTGTTCCATCGACAACAATTCCTTCAAGTTCGTTATAGACCTCCGACATCTGGTCCTGAAGTTCGCCTGGTTCAAGTCCGTCTGCCATATCCGTAGCGTATTGGGCAATCTCGAACAAACGCTTGTAAACGTCGGCACTGCCAGGAATGGCTGCAAACTCGGCATTCATCTCCTCGATGAGCTGCAACTGTGTCTCGGTATCGGCATTCCTTGCCTCTGCAACCTTATTCCGGATGGCATCGATATGCGACTGGCTGATGTAATACTCCTGATCGTAACGCTGCTGGTCGATAAGTTCGATGCGGTCGCTATACTGGTCGAGGATGTCGCTTATGGCATTGCTGCTCTCGCCAAGATAGGTGAGACGGAAGTTGCCCCAAATGGTCAGGTTCTTGTTGCGCCAGGGAGTACCGACACTACGAATGCCAAGGTTGAGTTTGCCGTCCTTAACAATACCGTATGCTGTCTGCTCGTAGCGACCGCCATTGAAGGCAAAGCTGGCGGTATAGATGTTATCCGGGATGAAGCCCTCTTCCGTATCAATATCGACGCTGCCTGTCTGCTCGCCATTATGAGGAGCCGACTCGTCTTCGGTAGCATCGTAACGGCAGTTGACACCATTCTGTGCATCAGCATAGCTTATCTGGTCGGAGTAAACACTCATGACAGGTGTTGCGTACTCATCCAGGAAGAGTTGTGCCGGAATGATGTCCGTGCCATCGAACAGACCTTCGCGACCTGCACCTGGACGATGGAAGGCCTGTGCTGTAAGAGCATAGATGCCGTTGTTCAGTCCTGTTATCTCCTGACTGACCTCAAACTCCATGTTGTAGGCTGCGGCAACAGGGAAGACATCAGTAAAGCCGCCATTGTGAACAAAGTTGTAACCGCTTTCTGTGCGACCTTCGGTAACGGTCCAGCCGTTCCAAGCCTCTGCATTGTCAAACTTAGGATTGATGATGAGAGAGGTAAGGTCGGAGCCTTCGGAAGCACTGTTCAGGATGGCTGTCTGCAATAGTTGCTGGGCAAAGGCAATCTCTGCATCGAGTTGCTCTGCATCGAGTTGGCGTTGCTCTACTATATACAGATATGTACCATTGGGGAAGTCGTCGGAAGGTTCATTTTCCTCCGTCAAGTAAGTCTCGAGTTTATCGGCATCCTCGCCAACAAGGTCGTCGCGACTTTCCCACTCATCATAGATGGCTTGAATGGCAGCAGCATAGTTCTGGTAGGCAGCCACACTGAGTTTAATCTGGTCGGGCAGACGGCTTGCCTGATTGGCAGCATCGAGGATGTCGTCAATCTCGGTAAGATTCTCGGCGTTGTCCAAAATGTCTTGATAAGCCTCTTTCAGTGTCTCTTGACCTAAAACCTCGTCCAAATGCTGGGCATCATCTACAATCTGCTGAGCAATGAGAGCATATGCCTCGGCATCGTTACCCACATACTCAATGCGGACACGGTCGATGACACTCCAAGCACCTGCCACATTGATTTGGTTAGTCAGGCCGATTCGCAAAGTACCGTCGGTAACCGCCAAGTAAAGAGGAGCGTTCCAATAATGACCTTTGCTCATATAGACAGATGCAGCAGCAGTGTTCGATGGAACATATTCGCCATTAGGAAGCTGTACCTCACCTACGCCATTGTTCATCTTGGCATCCTTTCCATCGGCAGTGATATCCATAAGACGGCGTGCTTGACGCTTGCCTGCACTCTCGGCATAGTAATAGGTGTTGCGCATCATGTCTTCTTCGAAGTTCTCATAACTCTCGCTATTGAGAGCAGAAGCACGGCTGAATCCTTGCAAACGCAATTTGTAAACTCCGTTTTCAAGTTCGGTGATGTCCTGATAGGTATTGAAGGTCTTGCCTGCCTGCTCAGCCACACCATTGCTCACAGCAAACTCATTGCCTGTCCAGAAGTTGCTGTCGTTGGTGAAGTTGGCGTTCTTGATAATGGCAAGGAAGCCTGTGTAATTGGGGTCTTCCTGTCCGCAGACAGTGCAGAATCCGTCTTCGAACTGGTGGTCAGGAATGACGACCTCGTTGTTGTTGGAGTAGGTTATGCCAGACGGGTCAATCGTGCCGTCGCAAAGCATCTTTCCCTTAGGATAAACTTGTGCATGTCCGTTAGAGAAGGGCAAAGGCTGGTCGTCAACCTCACTGCCATTGTCAAGGTTCTGGAACCAAGTGATATTGCTCTGGTCACCATTGAGCTTGTAGCAGAGTGTGCCGTCCATTATCTCGTCGTAGCTGATGAGAGACACTTGCTGCTCAATCTCGCTAGTGCAGTAGTTGTTGGAAAGGTGTCCGTCGGTGACACGGGCAAAGTAGAGGTTCTTGCCTTCGCTGTAACCTGTCACTTCGCTGCAACTCCAGCAGTTGTTAATGGTAGCCTTGCCACCGCTACCACCCCAGCCCACAAGCGCGCCGCTATCGTTGCCACCTTCGATGGCACCCGTGCTGAAGCAGTTCTCAATGAGGAGGGTTGTTTGACTGCCAGTATTACCGCCAAAGATGCCTGCCGCTTGTACGCCTGAGGAATATACATTGCCCATGTTGCCAAGGTTGCGTAGCGTGACCGTACCCGCCATTTGATTTGTACCGCCTACAAGCGCACACTCGCCGGCTCCACTGATGGAACACGTCTCGTCGAGCAAAAGGTTTTCGATGAGCGCACCATTACCGCAACGTCCAATGAAGCCAATGAAATAATCGTCAACATTGATGTGAAGTTCGCTAATGCGATGCTGCTGACCGTCGAAGTGTCCGCGATAAGGGTTAATGGCATTGCCGATAGGTTCAAACATGTCATTGTAGTCGGTCATGTCGATGTCTGCTGTCAGGCGAGCATTCCAACCTGCATTGCCAAACTCATTGACCATGCGAGAGAACCAATAGAGCTGGCTAGCATTGCCAATCATGCGGAAATCGTCAACAAGAGGAGCATAGTCAGGATTGCCGTTACCGCAATTAACACAGAAGCCGTCCTCATATTCGTGAGGAGGAATCGTGCCACTAGGACTATTGCTGTAACCTGTAACGTCAAGAGGTGTGCCGTCGCAATTGAGTTCGCCACCGGCATAGACTTGACCACCCTCAATATAATAAGGTACAGGATAGGCATCTGTGCCAAGGCGTTGGTTCCAAGTGAGCACAGATTGGTCGCCGTTGAGTGTGAAACAAAGTTCTCCGCTTTCAAGGGGCTCATCAGTAAACCAATCGCCATCTGTGCCCTGATGACCTGCGCCCTGATCATCGAAGTCGCTGAAATCGTAGCAGTTAGTCATTGTCAAGGTGTTCGGCTCGAAACGAATGAGTTGGCAGTACCAACTGAATTTGTTGCCTGCAAGGTCAGCGCCAGTGATGTTGCCAAGGTTGACGCAATTCGTCATGGAACTGCCTCCCTTGTTTATCCATGCACAGAAAGCTGTGGCAGGATTGCCTGTGATGTCGCCCGTGTTGAGGCAATTTTTGATTTGAATAGTTGGATAGCCACTTTGACCTACGCCCAAGATTCCGCTGGCAGAACCTGTAGTTGCTGTGATGGTTGCTTCGTTGATACAATTCTCGATAACGAGAGGTGTACCTGCATCAACCTGTGCAGCACCTGTTATGCCGCCAATGCCGGATGGACCGGTAACAGAACAACTGCTGTCGATGATAAGGTTGCGGATGACTGTACCGCCACGAATGACGCCGAAAAAGCCTTGGAAATTCGACGAAGCATTGATAATCATGTTCTTGATGCGATGACCTTGACCATCGAAGGTGCCGTTGTACTTATAAGTGGTGTTCAAACCGATAGGTGTATGAGCATTCTCTATGCCTTGATAGTCAATATCGGCAGTCAGCATACCCTTGATGGTTACTTGATGAGCATCGTTGACCATCGCAGCAAACCATTCCACATCGGCAACGCTGCCCAGTTCATAAAAACCATCAGCATTGGGTGTGATATGATCTTGCATAAGTGTTCCGCAAACGGAGCACCATCCATCCACATCATTGTGCTTGGGTGCCGGCGTGTCGTTGCTGTTGCTGTAGGTAACGTCGCCTAGAGCAACGCCTGCACAATTCACTTCGCCCACGGCATAGACCTGTGAATGACCATTTGCGAAAGGCATGGGAATAGCGTCGGTTCCAAGCGTTTGGTACCAGTTGATGCTTGATTGGTCACCATTTGCCTTGAAGCAAAGCTCGCCTGTTGCCACTTGATCATAGGTGACGTAGGTGCATCCGTTAGGAGCAATTGCTGCATCTGCATCCTGCTGCAGGCAGAAGCAGTTGGTGAAAGAAGCACGGTCGGCTGGGTTTCCCCATGCAAAGGTGTTCATAGTTTCTATCTCTGCGATGGAGATGCAGTTGGTATAGGCGATGCTTTTCCCTCCTGTCACCCATCCGACAAAACCGTGATTATAGCCTTGGTTGCCATTTACCTTGACGGCAGAGATACAGTTACGGAAAGAAGCATTGCGAGCAGAGTAACCGATGAAGCCTGCATCGGAGGCATTGTCGCTGTAGTCAACATCAATGTTGACGATGCTGACGCAGTTCTCGAAACTCGCGTTGTCGCTCCAGTTCCAAGCGGCCAATCCTGCACAATTCTTGAAGGAAGCACGAATGTTACCGCCTACAATGAGATTTTTCACAGTGCCGGCAAAGTTGTAGAACATGCCTGTCTGCTTTCCCTGGAAGTCGTAATTGAGCGTGATGGCATGGCCTGCGCCGTCGAAAGTGCCAGAGTACGAAGTAGAATTCGTACAGAGCATGAAGTCGAGCCCCTCGATGTCGTTGGTCAGCACAACGTCCGTGCTTTCATAGCCGGCTGTTTCTGTCCAAGCTTGCAAGTCGGCTTTGTTACCGATGAGGTACGCGCCATCTTCGTTCTGCTGCAGGTCTGCCCATGCAACTTGCCCTGCGAGCATCATCATGCAGGTCAGGACGATGGAGTAAAGATTACGTTTCATTTGGTTTGTTGATTAGTTATTTGTTATGATGATTTTCTTTCCATTTCTTATATATATGCCCTTCGGCAAGTTACTTAACCCTTTGCCGCTCACCATTTGTCCACTGAGATTATATACTGCGGAACTGTGAACTGTGAGTTGCGAGCCGTTAATTGGTTTGATGCCATCAGGGTCGTAGTCCGAGATGCGCTCTATGCGGAAGTAATCCACGCGGAACTTGCCAGTACGATTACTGCCTGTAACTTGTGTGCCGTCGCCCTTGATAGAGCCGGAACGAATGCCAAGAGTGAGGTCTTCGCCTGCTTCGACGGTTACCTCGACACTGAGTTCCTGCATGGATTTGCCGTCGACGGCTTCGCTGATGTACGATGCAAAGGAGTTTTTCTCGCCTTGTGTCAGGTTATGCTCATAGTCGTGAGGCGAGCCGTAGTACTGCACTTCATCGTTCGCAAAGAGTCGTCCCATGCCTTCCAGCCCTGCTTCGCTCCAGAATAGGCAGCTTACGCGATAGGTTCCTGCTTGCAGTTTGCTGGCGGGAATCGTTTGATAGAGGCAGAAATCATCTGGCATGGGCTTGTATCCGGCAGGAGTGAAGGCACAATAATTCTTGCCGTGCATACCCTCGCCATTGCCGAAGAGGCCCGAATTAGTGGTGCTGTATGTGTCCGAACAGGACAGTTTCCAACCATATGGAATGCCCTTTACGGTAGCGCCATTCGCGAGTTCTGTCTCTGTTTTGTACTCGAAGTCGCTATTTACGATGAGTTCCTGCGTCAAAGAGTCCGTATTATCTTTCGGCAGATCACCAATTCTGCGAATTGTGAAGTGGTCCACTTTGAACCATCCTGTCTCGTCGGTTTGCTTGCCATCGTTGCTTATGCAACTGGTTTTGATGCCGACAGTAAGGTCTTCTCCCTCATGAACTTGGAGCACGACCTTCATTGGATGCATAATCGTATGCGTTTCATAGCCAGCTTTATGGCCGGCAAAAGTGTTCACTTCGTCAGCCTTGAGAACCTTGTCATAGTCGCTTTTGTGGGCATAATACTGGACATGATTGTTAGCGAAAAGTCGGCAGGAACCTCTCTTGCCTGACTGATTGAAGAGCCAACACCCTACTTCGTAAACGCCAGGCTCAAGCTTGTCGGCAGGAATGGTTTGATAGAGTCGGAAGTTTTCCGGCATAGGTTTTGCCTTGAACCAGCAGACAGAGCCTCCATCGTTGTAGTTAATCGAGCCGTCACTATTGCTGATGCCGTAGGAATTGCCTGTCATCGTGCCTTCCAACGTCCATCCATAAGGCACTCCTCTCTGTATAGCCCCAGTCGGATTGGTAAGGACGGAAGAGCCGTTCTTGTAGAGTTCGAAATCAGGATTAACGAGAAGTTGGTTGGTGAGGGTAAGGTCTTCGGCATCCGTCCTGCGATAGACGATCTGACTTATCACGAGAGCAGGGTTCATGGCATAGAATCGGAAAGCCACATCCCTTGCCGATGTCGCATTGTACGAAAAGCGAGCTTCGGCATAACCATGCATCACATTGTCGCTCCAAACGTTCGTTTCGGCATTGCACTTGATGCTCTTCGAGGTAATTGCGCCTGATCCGATGCCCATCCCTACACAGAGGTCGTTGGCAGTTGTAATGGGGAAAGTGGGCAGGCAACGTACGATAATCTGGTACTTACCCTTTTCCAAGGGCAAAGTATATTCGACGTAAGGTGCTCTGCTGCGAGCGTTAGTCGTCGTGTAGGTTGTGTAGTCGATGGGCCAAACGGTAATGCTTTTGTCGCCTACGCCAAGGTTCTCGAGTGTTTGCCAATTGCCGCGACTACTCGAATAGCTTGTGCTGGGAACATAGATGTAACCCTCGTCGAAGACTTCTCCCTTGGCATCGTTGATGTCGTTTACTGTTGCGGCATAAGGCATGCCGAATTGCGCTCCCGTATCACTTGCGTTGGGCGACTTATCCATCATGCCGTTCCACTTTCCTCCAGCAGTTTGCGTATTAAAGATGTTCGTAAGGTAGAGGATATCGCTATAGCTTGTGCGAGCAAGAGCGGCATATTGCATGGTGCGAGTATGGTCGCCAAGAGCTGCATACCAATAGCTGAGTTTCGCTCCGTAGGCCTTGATGTTTTGTGCAGCTGTCGCGAGAATCGGATAGGTGAAGAGTTCGAAGTAGGCATCCTTCAAGCGTTCAGGGATGCTGGCTTCAAGGTTTTGGACGCGAGCGGCAAGTGCCTGATAGTCTTTTATACGCTGCTCCATCTCTTGAATTGTAAAGGTAACATGATAGACAGTTTCAGGTTTACTTTGAGCTGCAAGACGGTAATGTTCGAGTCGAATTTCGCCCATTTCATCGGCAAAATCAGCTCCGAAGGTCTTCTCGGCCCACCATCTTGAGAACTGCCACGCTTTGTCGGGTGTCCACCTGCTAACGTCCCAAGCCAGTTCCATACAGAACTCGAACTCGGCTTCCGCAGGTTTGATGTCGCCAACGTTAATCATCCAGAATCGCGTCATACCATTTTCGTAGGCTTTTGACAGCTCGAAACTGATGAGAGAGGGCGAGATAGTGCTCAGCCAGATGTAGGAACAAGGGTTCCCAAGGTAGCTGAGATGGTAGTAGATGCCGTGTCCGCCACTTCTTTTGCGCTCCTGAGTGGTGGGAAGTTGCCTGATAAAAGCGTAGTTATCATCAACCCAACACATCGTCACATCATCTGGAATCTTCAATCCTGCATTGTAAAGTGTGAGCGCTTCTTTATAAGGAATGTATATCTGAGGCACCTTCGTCGGATCGCCACCAAGGGAATCTGTGATGATTTCGCGCTGAGCTGCGATGATGTCGGCAAGTCCTTGGAGCTGAGCAGCTTGCCCTTCATAACCGAGGAGGGCAACGTCCTGCAGTCCTCTCATACCAATATCGTAGATGCCTTCAAAGTCGCGAGCCTCGCCAGCCCGTTTTGCCCAATAATCGTAGCAACCCTGCGGATTGGTGGCAAACGTGAAATTGCTGCTATTATTCCCGCTTTTGAAGCGTGGCCATTCCCAGAGATTGTCGCGAAGCATGCTGTCACCTGAACTCATGACTATCGCCCAGGCCTTTGCCAAACGCTTGTTCTCCTCCATCGACCAAAAGGCTCGCGAACTGCCGTGCTTAGCTGGCCAAAGACAGTTGGCACGAAGTCTGAGCAGAAGCTCCATGACTTTCTCGTAAGTGTTGGGGCCGATGTTGCCATACGCGGCATCGATTGTTTTCTTTGCCCAAGGCAAAAGCGCCCAATCTTCGTCGTTGATGAAGAGGCCGCGATACTTTACAGAAGGCTTCTCGACATTGGTTCTGTCCCCAGAAACATAGATGCAGGACATCGGAGCAGGCTCCACATCTGCCCACCAAACATAGGGTGAAACGCCGATTCGGCGGCTTATCTCGAAGATTCCGTAGGCTGTTCCTCTTGGTGTGCCACCCATAATGACGAGGGCCTGGCTGATGTCTTCTGTCGGATTCTGTACCAACTGAAGTGCGTAAGCTTCCCAAACTCCCGTCAGACCAGTTGTGTCGGCCTTTCCGTCGGCAATGAGGGCGTCCAAGATAGCAGATTGTCCGATTGTTCCTGCAATAATGACAGCCTCCCCCATCCCCTCCAAAGGAGGGGAGAACTGCTGCGGCATCATATTCCCATCTCCTTTGGAGAGGGTTAGGGTGAGGCTTTTTCCCGTCACAGTCTTAATGTCGCGAATGACGCAACGACTGGCTGTCGTGACGACTTCGGCATCGTTTGCATCCACGATGAACACGGCATTCTGGTCGCTGCCAACTATCGGGAAACCTCCAGCAGCTTGAGAAAATGTCAAATCTGCAGCGGCTTGGAGGGTTCCTGCGAATGCCAAAAGACAGAGGAATAAATATCGTGTAAACTCTTTTTGCATGAATTAGGATAGAGCGTATTTAATGTTTATCGCAGAGCAAAATTAGCAAAATTATTTGATAAACAAGCAAAATCGTGCAAATATTTTGCCTAAATTATATAAATATGTTGCTTATGAGCAGTTTGGTGAAGTTTGACAATTTGTCACGAAAATCGAGGAATCGCTTTCTTTTTGCTATTTTGGGATTTGTTGTAAAGTTAGTCGAACTAGCTTGAAAAACGCCAAATTTGCGGCTTTAACAGGTTGCGTTTGAAAACGTGGCTAAGGTAAAATCAAAACGTCAAACGTTATGTTTGCAAACGTCGCTGGGGTCGTTTGGCATTTTCACACGTTAAAATGACCAGAATAACACGATGAAATGGCCCTTTTTTCATGCTTTTTGGGGTATTTTTGCCTGTTGTTGCAGGCCTCATAAAGTGTATCATTCTCATTGTCAGGCAGTTGTGAAAATGCTCGAAATTCGCATAAAAATGGGGTCAGGGACGCTTTGCCTCTTTCGATGGCTGTTTTTTCGACTCGGTGAAAATCAAGATGTAAGCATTTGTGGCATTTCGATTGACAAAATGTCATTTTCGAATCTCTGCAAATCTTTACACCTACATTACCAGTAATTGATAATTTTTTCGTACCTTTGCAGCGCGAAAAAGAAGATGATGAAGTACAAGGCTATCATATTCGATCTGGATGGAACGCTGACAGACACGCTCGAGGACCTGTTTCTGAGCGTGAACTATGCCCTTCGCAGCTGTGGTTTGCCCGAAAGAAGCCTCGATGAAGTGCGTCGTTTCGTTGGGAATGGTGTCCGAAAGCTCATGGAAAGAGCAGTTCCGACGAATACCGCTCCCATTCTGATGGAACAATGTTTCGAGCAATTTCGCGCTCACTATATGATTCATTGTCAGGATCATACGCGACTTTATCCTGGTGTTGCAACCTTGCTTATGACTTTGCATGCCAAAGGTTATCGTATGGCTGTGGTGAGCAACAAACTGCAGTCTGGCGTCGACGAGCTGGCCAGGACCTTCTTCAAGGGTGTGATAGATGTCGCCATAGGCGAGCAGCAAGGCATCCCCAGAAAGCCTGAGCCGGATATGGTGGAAGCAGCCTTGAGGCAACTTGGCGTTTCGAAAGAGGAGGCGATCTATGTCGGAGATTCCGATGTGGACCTTCAGACTGCCTCGAATGCCGGCTTGCCTTGCATCTCAGTTCTGTGGGGGTTCCGCAACAGGGACTTTCTCATCGCTCATGGTGCTACAATCTTGGCAGAAAAGCCTCAAGATGTGTTGGCTCTCGTCTAAAGCCATAAGTTTTTGCGAAAAAGTTGAAAGTTTTTTGGCTTGCGCGCGCGCTATTCCATTTATTTATTGTACCTTTGCGGCCGAAAAACAAAATATAAACAAAAATAACACAATGAAAAGTACAAAATTCCTTATTCTCATGGCAGCCACATCTGCCTTCGTTTTGAGCTCTTGCAGCAAGCTCGGCAAGCTCACAGACGA
>JAGCXU010000139.1 GCA_017961145.1 Bacteroidaceae bacterium
AAGAGATTGAGCCTTATGGATTGAAATACATCGAGATAGGTAATGAGGAAAACCTCGGCAGTTCAGCTCGACGCGACTACGAACATTATGTTGAGCGATATCTCGTTCTTTATGAAGCCATTCATGCTGTCTATCCGGAACTTAAATTCATAAATGCGGCTTGGTGGAGGCCGAATGAAGTAGAGACAATGAAGTATGTCTTCCTCTCCCTCGACGGCAAATGTGACTTCTGGGACTATCATCCTTGGACAGAAACACCGCAACAAGCAAAAGACATTGAAGCAGAGATAAAGCGGATGCAAGAGTTTTTCTTGCAATGGAACCCGCAGACAACCATGCGATGTGCCATCTTGGAAGAGAATGGCAACACGCATGATATGGCTCGGGCACTGGCTCATGCAGTCATGCTCAACGTGGTTCGTCGCTCTGCAGGCTTTGTTCCTCTCGATAGCCCAGCCAATGCTTTGCAGCCTTATAAGCAGAATGATAACGGTTGGGATCAGGGACAAATCTTCTTTTCACCGTCTCAAGTTTGGATGCAACCCCCGTTCTATGCCCAGCAAATGGCGGCGACGAACCATCAGCCTCTGCTCGTGGAAAGCTCCTGTACCACGAATAATAACCTCGATTATACAGCCACACGAAACGAAGCAGGCGACACCATCGTCCTGCATATTGTAAATTATGGAACGACAACCAGAGGCTTAGTACTCAATCTCACAGGATTCGGTGAAATTGACAGCATAAATTCTTACTCGCTTAGCGGAGCCCTGAACGGAGAAAACACTCCAGAAAGGCCTACGCGTTTTGTTCCAGTTGAGTCAACATTAACGCCAGGAGGAAGACTTATCCTTAAAGCCAATAGCTATAATGTCTTTGTAATAGCAGCGTCCAATACAGGTACAGGAATGCAGAAAGCTGTTACTTATGCAGAGCCAAACGAAGGTATTTATGATCTGAACGGCAGACTTATGCAAGACAAACCACAAGGAATATACATCCAGAACGGCAATAAATGGCTGAGATAGAATAAACTTTCAACCACCTAAATACATAATCAATATGAAAACAAAACTTTACGTCCTTTTGCTTCTGTCTGTCATAAGTGTTAGAGGCTGGGCAGAGGAAGAAATGTCAGTTAGAGATTCTTTGTTCAATCTGGCAGAAACGGCTTCAATAAATGAGCCTTTGGACATGACACTTCTCATCGTTAACCCCAATTACGACGGTGATAGTCGCGAAGGTTGGGAAGGAACTAGTGCGACACAAGTTTCTTGGGGCACTTGGGAGAACTGGAATCATCCTTTCGACCATTGGCAGAATCTAGGCTCTGACCTTCCTAATGGCGTATATGAGCTTAATGCTTCTGCATTGCACAGAGTCGGAAATTATTGGGATTCATGGTATGCTTCTGGCAGTCTTGCTGACCAGAGTCTCCGTACATCTGTTCTTTACGGCAAGAGTGGAAACATCGACCTCTATGCTCCTGTTATGGACTTGGCTTCTTGTTCTACTGTCGAACCCGCTTCTGAATACGGTACAGCCCAGCTTGCAAATGGTACATACATTCCCGACAACCCTGAATCATTCTATTTCTACACTATGGGTGGCTATTATAATGAGAATAGTACCTATATTGTTGTAACAGATGGAAACCTCACTATCGGCTTCCGTGATCTTAATTATATCGAGAGTCAATGGAGCATTGTCGACAACTGGAAACTATACTATTTAGGTAAAGAGGATGAAGCATACGAACTTATTAAAGAACAGCAAGCGGAACTGATACAGGACCTGTCAACATTATTTGCTAAGACAACAATAATAACAGAATATAATGAAGCTGTTGCTAACTTCAAGAGTGCCACTACACCGGAAGATATTCTTTCCTGTTATGCCATAATGGACTCACTTCGTCTCGCCTTAAAAGCAAATGCTGAGGCATATGCTCAGTACAAGGCCCGACATGATGAGTTAGTGGAACTGATGTATGAAAATGAGATTTATGGTGAATACAGGGATATCTTGGAGGCGTATTTGACAGAATATGAGGAGGCCAGTGAAACCTATCCAAGAGGAACATTTGACTATATCATTGAAAACAAGCAATTGTCTACAGAAGAAGTTCTGGAGGAAATGGCTTTCATGGAGTCTCTCTATACCACTGCTGTTGAGAATGGTATCGGAAATGGCACCAACATAACCTATATGATAAAGAACGCTGATTTCAACCAGCCAAACTTTGAAGGTTGGGAGTGGTCGCGTACAAATAGTGGTAACTTCTACTCTCGAACTGGTGGTAAGGGCGATAACTGGCAGTTATATTCTGATATGTGGCTTGGCGAAGCATGGAACTGCTCTTTTGATTTCCACCAAACCATCGAGAACGAACTGCCCGATGGTATCTACGAGTTAGATTTTTATGGCCTTTATCGTCCAGGACAGAATAAATATTTCCCTGCTGAGAAGTTGCCTATAGAAGTTTATATGAATGATTATACCACAACTGTTCAACACATTATTAGCGATGGAGTGCATCAGGCAGATGCGCGGAATCATGAGAATTGCTGGATAGATAATGTGGGCAATTGGCCACAAGATGACTATAGTGAAGAATATGGTTATATGCCTAATAGCAGCCATGGTGCATCGATTGCTTTCAATGGAGGCCGATACAAGCAAAAAGCTTATGCTATTGTTACAGATGGAAAGTTGACACTAGGCATGCGACACACTCGCAAACCTTATTACAACGAGGACTGGTGCGTTTGGGCAGATTTCCAACTCATCTTCCGTGCTCATAGCGAAGAAGCTATGGATGGCATGCTGGAGAACATGGAAGCTCGTGCAGCTATGCTTTCAGCCATGACCGAAACATATTTCTATAAAGGACATATCGACTTGCTGAACAATACAATTAACGCAGCTAAGGCTTCAGATAACAATGAAGAAAAGTTCTCAATGCTATCAAACATCAACGACTATATTAACAATGTATATAAAGGCATTGAGTACTATGATACGTTAATTACAGCCGTGGAGTACATGTCGGATATAGTATTCTCGGGCAATCCCACTGTTTCGGAAGAAAGATATAATGAATTAGAAGACCTCTATAACGAATATTGGAATAACATTTATGAGGGCAATTATTCTGATGAAGAAGCACTGGACATTGCAAAGAACATTTATAAGTTGCCCGAACTTGATGCTATCTATTGCTATGGCGATATGGTTGATGGTGATTGGAACCAGCTTTGCTTGTTATATCCGCTTTCCCGTCAGGAGAATGGTCACTTTGCAGGCAGAATATCGCTTCAAGACAGGAGTGAAGGGTGGGGCGGACGCGCCAGCATCTACTTCGTCTATCAGGGGCAGAGCTTCGGTCGCGAGGCAGGTAGCCTCGACCGTTTCTTTACGCCCGCTCATTATTCTAAGAAGATGGGTCTGCTCAGCAACAGGGACGACGATTGCTTCAACACAACAGGTGGCGACTTTGATGTAGATATTGACCTCGAGAACATGACAATCGAGATGCATCCCGTAGGAGAGTTCCCATGGCCTGCTAATGTTTATCTGGCAGGCACACTGCCCACTGGACATTGGCAGCGCAATGATGCATGCCCGCTGGCACATCTCGGTAATGGCATTTACGAAGGCATTGCGACCCTTGAGGACTTCGATAATGGCAGGGCAGGCGTCACGCTCTTTGCATGCCGCGACCCATATGACTGGAACCATGCACGCTATGGAAATGCAGGATATACAAATGACGCCGTGAAGGACGTTATCTATGATGACTTGAATCGTTATAGAGGTGACACAAAGTGGCTTATCCCCGTGGGCGAATACTGCATCAGTTTCGACATGAACCGCGAGAGAATTATCTTCTGTGATCCTAATGTTTCTGGTGCTGATGGTATCGGTAACGCTGATGGAACTATATCTCTTAACGGAAAAGTTAAGGTATATACTTTAGATGGCATACTTGTATATGAAGGAGAAGGAGCCTCATTCCGTCCGCAAACGAAAACTGTATATATCGTTAAATCTGCTGATGGCAGTAAGAAAAAAGCATATTGAACTATTATTAATTCATAATCAAATATAACTTAAGTATGAAAAAGACATTAATAACAGGATTGCTGATGGGATTAGCTTTCTCGACATTGTATGCAGAGAATGAGATTCCTGAAGGTGATTACTTTATTAGAAACAATGCTACAGGAATGTTCCTGAAGGCCGGGCACGATTGGGGTGTAATGGCTGCAATAGGCAAGCACGGCAAACGCTTCACCTACGAGAAGGTGGGTGACGAGTACAAGTTGAACACTAACCTCTCGGGCGACAACATGAACGAGCACTGGTTCCGTGGCGACTGCTGGATTGATAATGGCGGTACACCCCTGCAAATCAGTTGGGTCGATGAAGCGAGCCATCTTGCCCGCATCAAGAACATCGAGAACAACCAAGAGCTTTGCCAAAACTTCCCATGGGAGACAGACAGAGGTCGTTTCTCGGACAACTACAACGACTGGAACGGCCAGAATCGCGACTATGTGTTCCTTTGGCAGATTCTGACCAAAGAAGATTTGCTTGCAGAACTTACTGCTCCCTCTCTCTTTAATACCTTCCCAAAAGATGCAACTTTCATGATAGAGTGCTGGGACTTCCCTCGTCACGACGACGGACCAGCCACTTTGTGGGAAGGACTATTCGAAGAAGGGCAGACACCCCGCGACATTCTAGACTGGGGAAGCAACAGAAGTAACTATGTCGGTCAAAAGCAGGGCGTTGCAGACTATGACATCCACCAGAGCCTATCTGGGCTGCCGAATGGAATCTATCAGCTTCGTGCCCAAGGCTTCTATAAGGCAGGAGCAAGCGAAGGTGTTGTAGCAAAGTTATATGCCGGCAACGCAGAGACACCTCTGAAGAGTATAGCAGACGGGAGTGCTCCTTCTAATTGTGAAGGTGCGGGTAACGCCTTCAACAACGGCGAATACAAAAATGCCGTAACGGTTGAGGTGACCGATGGTACGCTTCGAATCGGCATCAAGGCCAGTGGCGCAGATGCAAATGCTTGGTGCGTCTTCGACAACTTCGAGCTGTATTATTATGGGGCGGAAACGACCATCGATGATGTGGAAGCTGATGCACCAGTTGTTCCCAACGGCACTTATCTCCTTCGCAATGCGGAAACAGGCACCTACATCTCGCAGGGCTTCGACTGGGGCACGCAGCTTGCAGCCAATGCTTTCAATGGTCTGAACATCATGACCACCTATCAGGGGAATGGCCTATACACCTTAGATAGTCAGGTATTTGAAAATTCGAGCAGCCATTTCCTCGGCACTGGTGGCTATGTTGATGGCGGCGCCACTAACTTTATCATTCGCGAGGTAACGGAAGGTCGATACTTCATCGGAGCTGATAACCTGGAGGGTAGGGTACTTCAGGACAATGCTGACGGACGTTCTGGCTTGCAGTTCATCCCTCTGCTCTCTTCTCCCGAGATTGGTCAGTGGGAACTTGTCACTCCTGAGGTGATTAAAGCCGAGATGGCAGAAGCTTCTGCAACTACTCCCGTGAATGCCACGCCACTTGTTAAAGGCTCCAATTTTGGTCGTCACGACAAGATGGTTGAGACATGGAAGGGCAACTTCACTGTAGAGAATCAGGGCGACAATCATCCCAATTATGTAGGTCAAAGCAGCGATGCCAATGTCGATGTTTATCAAATCCTGACCGACATACCCAATGGCCAGTATGAAGTGCAAGCGCAAGCGTTCACGAAGAATGCTGCCGGTGTTATTTATGCCAACGAAGCAGAAGCAGAGGTTCCTGTCATTACCGATGAGGTAGGCGATACCAGAGCTGCCGCCGAGGCCTTCAATGCTGGCAGTTATAGTGTTTCTCTGAAGGTTTGGGTTTCCGATGGCACACTTCGTCTTGGTGTTCGTTCCGCGAAGAATGCAGAGTCTCCTTGGTGCGTGTTCGACAACTTTGTCCTTACCTATTACGGAACAGACCTTGTTCTTGAAGATGGCAAGGCTATGCCCGAAATCAAAGCAGACATGGAGGTAGCAAGTGTTAGCTATGACCGCAATGTCGAAGCTGACCGAATGATTAGCTTTATTCTTCCTGTATCTGTTCCTGCCGAAAACCTTAATGGCACAGCGTATGAGTTGAGTTCCGTAAAAGGTGAAGTATTAATCTTTACTGCTGTGACAGGATCTACGGCGGCAAACAAGCCTTATATTTTAGTTCCATCTGCCGATGACAAAATGCTGAAAGATATGACAGAAACCTTGCTTCCTGCAACTCCTGCTTCTCTTTCTGTAATGATGAGTGGCGTTGAATTCTTTGGCACTTACACAACACAAACCGTCAGTGGCGTCTATGGACTTTCTGATGGCAAGTTTGTTGGTGCTAATACTGGTACTTTGAACCCTTATCGTGCAGCAATAAGTGTTGACTCTAGCGTCAAGGTATATGTCATCTCTTTGGACGATAATGCAACAGGAATATCCTCTCCAGAATTTTCCATAGATGATAAGAACTATAGAGTTTATAATCTTTCAGGTCAGCTTCTGCAAAAGATTCAGAAAGGTATCAACATAATTAATGGCAAGAAAATCATCAAGTAACATGAGTAAGAGTTTATATATTGCTCCAGCCTTGACCATAGAGCAGGCAGAGCCCATCAGCTTTATTGCCTTATCTTTAGATACGAGCAAAGTGGAATGGAAAGACGACGTTGACCTCGAAACGAAAGAAGTTTCAGGTGGCGATAATGCTTGGAACGAAATTTGGTGACCTTTGATTGTGCAGACGTGCCTTGGTGCGTCTGCTTTTTTCTTCTTATCTTTATTCACTACTAATTATCAAATGTTAAATTATTTTGTATCTTTGCAATAAGAAATAGCAAAATATCCTATGACAAGTAAGTTTTTGGCGAGTATTTGCCTGTTTTGCTTTTGCAGTAGTGCGATGGCGATGGGTGAGATAAAGCAGGTGCCGTTTACTGATGTACAGGTGAACGACCAGTTTTGGAAGCAGCGTTTGGATGTAATGCGCAATACAACTATTCGCTATGCCTTCCAAAAAGTGTCGGATGCTGGGCAGATTCGTAACTTCGAGTATGCAGGCATGATTGTGAGCGGACAGAAACAAGTTGGTGATTTGACATTCCAGTCAGGTCAGCCCTACGACGATGCCGAGGTGTATAAGGTGCTGGAAGGTGCTTCGTATGTACTGACAACACAAGCCAACGCAAGCCTCGAGGAGTATTGTGATGGCGTTATTGATAAGATATGTTCTGCTCAAGAGCCTGATGGTTACCTCCAGACTAACTTCACGATTCACAATCCCTTGCATCCGTGGTATAATGGCGAGAAGTGGAAAAGCGATTGGAACCTTTCGCACGAGACGTTCAATGTGGGTGAACTCGTGGAAGCAGGCATTGCATACTACATGGCAACAGGCAAGGACAAGTTGCTCAATTGTGCAAAAAGAGCTGCCGACAACATGTTGGATGTCTTCAACGAAGATGGTATCAAGATGGCTCCAGGTCATGCTGTGGTCGAGATGGCTTTAGTGCGCCTTTATGAATTGACGCGAGAGGAACGTTACCTGCAGGGTTGCAAGTTCTTCCTCGATTGCAGAGGCATCCGCAAGTTCGACCCAAATAGCTATGACCAGCGTGTTAATGGCAAGTATTGGCAAGACCATTTGCCTGCCATTGAGCAACGAACTGCCGAGGGACATGCTGTTCGCGCAATGTACTTCTACAGTGGTATGGCCGATTGGGTGCGTTATAGTGGAGACCAAGCTTATGAAACGGCTGTTACTGCGATATGGAACAATATTGCGAGCAAGAAGTTTTACATCACTGGTGGCTTTGGTGCTCGCGATAATAACGAGTCTTTCGGTGAGGATTACGAGTTGCCTAATGCATCGGCTTATTGCGAGACCTGTGCTTCCGTTGCTGGCAGTATGTTCAATTTGCGAATGTTCCGTTTGCATGGAGAGGGAAAATATATCGATATGCTGGAACGTGCATTATATAATACTGTCTTGGATGGTTACGGCATAGCAGGCAAGACCTTCTACTATCCGAATCGTCTGTCTTCGAGTGAAAGAGGTGACCCAAGATCTGAATGGTTTGGCACGAGTTGTTGCCCCACTAACCTCTGCCGCCTTATTCCTTCGGTGCCTGGATATATTTACGCGACAGACGACGATGCTCTCTACTGGAACTTATTTGTTGCTAGCACGGCAAAGGCGACTGTTGGAGACGCTGCGTTTGGCATAACTGTCACAGGATCTTATCCTTACAAAGGGGATATGAAGTTAACATTTAATAGTGTTGAAGGTGATGCGACTGGCAAAAAGTTGAAAGTTCGCATCCCTGGTTGGGCAGTAAATAAGCCTGTGGAGAGCGACCTCTACTCATATACGAATCCGACTACAACACCTGTCGTCATCAAGGTGAATGGCGAGGAAGTTGACTATACAGTTCAGGATGGTTTTGCCATCTTGCAAAAAGATTGGCAAGTAGATGATTATGTGGAAATCTCGCTTCCGATGGATATCCATCAGGTCGTTTCGAACGAGAATCTGAAGAGTAACGAAGGGTTGCGTGCTTATGAGCGTGGGCCATTGGTGTATTGTGCAGAAGGCATAGATAATGGTGGCAAACTCAATAACTTGTACATCGAAGATGGTGCGACAGGAACTTCTGCCGTTGCTCCATCTTCTTTGACATCCCTCTTCAAAGGCGGCATTCAGAGGCTTCGAATGAATGGTATGTCTTGCAGTTTGAATGGTGAAGATGTTGTGACGACCAGCAAAGTCATCTCTCTTCTCCCTTATTTTGCCAGAGCCCATCGTGCTGCATCACCTATGCTTGTATGGATACCGACGGATGCAAGCAAGATGGAACGTCCGATTGACTTCTTTGACGAAGTGAAGATTTGCAATAGTGCTAGCGAATCTGCCCACAACTTGCAGGGCCAGAACATGAATACAGGACCAGATCTTGGATGGCGTGATGCTTATGGAGGCTGGATTAGTTACGACCTAAAGGTTGACTCTGGGCGTCCTATGGATTTCATTACGAAGCAATGGGGCAGTGATGGAGGCAATCGCAAGTACGACATCTATTGCGATGGAACAGTCTTCTCCTACGACGAACTCAATAACTTCATGCCAGGTGAGTACTACTATATGCGTCATCCCATTCCCTTCGAACTGACGAAAGGCAAGGAGAAAGTGACGATAAAGATGCAGGCTATTAACTCTCAGAATACCGTTGGAGGCGTCTTTGGCATATATACTGCTTTGTCTGAGGAAGTGCCAGAAGAAACTTCGCCAGTTGATTATTTCTGGACAACACAATCATCTTCAAGAACCAGCCATCGCTATACAAGCAATGGAGGTCGTGGCACTTTCAGAGGCAGGACCTGGCTCGACGGTTCAGGCACAACCGGCCAGAAGTGGACGATGAAGGTAAACAAGACGAACCGCAATTATCTGATGCTTCTGTATTGGGGCGATGAAGGTGATGTGCGCAACTTCAACATTCTTTGTGATGGCGTTCTGGTTGGTTCGGAAAGCCTCTATCACAACGATCCTGGACGCTTCATCATGCGTTGTTATCCGATTCCGGAAGAAGCTACGAGCGGAAAGGAAACCGTTCAAATACACCTTACTTCTCCAACAGGAACTAGGACTGGTGGTTTCTACTACGCCTATATGATGTCGTCGAATGAAGATGCGACAGGAGTTCGCGTTCCGAAATCTCTTGAAAAAGGAAAGGATTGGGGGATCTTCAATCTTCAAGGAATACGCCTTCAAGAGCCACAATCGGGCATCTGTATTGTTGATGGAAAAAAGATAGCGTATTAAGTTTGCCAACGACGCACGTTAAGTTTGCAATCGTGGCACGTTATGTTTGCAATCATAACACTTTACGTTTGCAATTTAACCACGCCTAGTTTCGCAACGAGGTTAACATAAAAAAGGCTCCCTTCACATTTCGGAAGAGAGCCTTTCGTTTAATCGTTTACCAGAAGTAGATGTAGAATGCTAAGGTAATGCAGACAATAATGACGGTATGGATAACATCCCAGCGGTTCCAGCTTGCTCGTGTGACTGCAATTTGCTCTGGAGTAGAGGTGCCGAACACAAGTCCCTGAATCTTCTTCTCATCGGGAGCCTTGGTAATAAGGGAAACAACGATGATAACTAAGCTGCAGAATACAAGCATCGCACCGCAGAAGAACAGCCAGTTGAAGTCGTAGAACACAGCCTTGAACCACGAGTCGGCAGCATCAGTAGCATTACTGTAATACACCTTTGCACCAAGACGCGTCAATCCTATGATAATGCCAGAGAGCAAGCCCCACATGCCACCTTTGGCAGAAGCACGTTTCCAAGTTATGCCCAACAAGAATGCTGCAGCAATTCCAGGAGCAAGTACTGACTGAACGTCCTGCAGATAGTTGTAAAGCACATTGCCTACACTTCGCATGATGGGAATCCATAAGATGCCGAGAATCACGATGACGACGGTTGCTATCTGACCGATGCGAACCAAACTCTTCTCGGAAGTCTGGGGCTTCAGGCGCTTCCAGAAGTCAATCGTGAAGAGCATAGCCGAAGAGTTGAACAGCGAAGCAAGCGAAGACATCAAGGCAGCAAGAATACCGCAAACCACCAGTCCTTTTACGCCAGCAGGCAATATCTTAGCCACAAGGGTAGGGAAGGCTGCATCGGCATTTGGTGTTCCGTCTGGCAACAAAGGCAGGAATACAGGACCAGCCCCAAGACTCTTCTGATGCAGAGCCAAAGCAATCATTCCCGGAATCAGGAACAAGAACACAGGCAACAGCTTCAGATAAGCTCCAAAGATGGTACCACGGCGACTCTCCCTCTCGTTCTTGCCCGATAAGACACGCTGCACGATATACTGGTCAGTACACCAATACCAGAAGCCAATGACGGAGGAACCAATCAAGACGCCCAACCACGGATACTGCGGGTCGTGAAGGTCGCGCATCAGGTCGTTCATGTCATCGCCATATATATTGACTGATTTCAGTTCTGTTATAGCCATCATGTCGTCCCAGCCGCCAAGAGCCTTCAGGCCGAGCACCAGTATGATGGCCGAGCCAAGCAGCAAGATGGGGGTTTGAAGCACGGAAGTATAAAGCACGGACTTCATGCCTCCCAAGATGGTATAAAGGGCTGTGATGAGCACAAGGCCAATGGCTGCAATCCAGAAGAAGTCGATACCCCATAATTCCTTGATGCCGAAAACCTGCTGGAAGACAAGTCCGCCAGCATAAACCGTTACGGCTACTTTTGTCAACACATAACTGATAAGCGATATAACGCTCAAGATGGTTCGACTTTGTGTGTTGTAACGACGTTCGAGGAACTCGGGCATAGTGTAAACCATTGAACGTGAGTAGAATGGCACAAATACCCATCCAAGTATCAATATCATCCATCCCTGAATCTCCCAATGCGCCATAGCCATACCAGAGGAAGCTCCTGCACCAGCCAGTCCTATGAGATGTTCCGAACCGATGTTCGAGGCGAAGATGCTTGCACCAATGGCTATCCATGTTGCATCCTTACCGCCTAGAAAATAGTCTGCCGAGTTGTTGTTCTTCTGCGAAACAACCCAAATCACTATGCCAATCAGCGCACAACAGAAAACGCCAATGACAATCCAGTCTAATAATGCCATGTTATTTTACCATTAAAGAGGAGCCCCAGACTATGTCCAGGACTCCAATAGTTTAAGGAAATTGTGTGATTAGCAAAGTTTGCGAGAGCCGTCGCCAATGACTACGTCAATAACGATAGGCTTCTTGCCGTACTTCTTTTGGAACTTCTCGACAACAACCTTCTTGAAGTTGGCTGCCAGTTCGTCTGCAACAAGATTGATGGTGCAGCCACCAAAGCCGCCACCCATGATGCGAGAACCGGTAACGCCTTCTTCCTTTGCAACTTCATTGAGGAAGTCGAGCTCTTCGCAGCTTACCTCATACTCCTTCGACAGGCCGTAGTGCGTTTCGTACATCATCTTGCCAACAGTCTCGTAGTCGTCTTTCTGGAGAGCATCGCAGACGGCAAGCACGCGGAATACCTCACCAATGACATAGCGAGCACGCTTGTACTCGTCTTCTGTGATTTGGCTCTTCACTTCCTCGAGCATATCATAGTTTGCATCGCGAAGGCTCTTTACCTCTGGATGAATCTTGCCGATGACTTCAGCAACATGTTCACATTGGAGACGACGTTCGTTGTAGGGAGAGCCCTTCAGTTCGTGCTTCACGCAACTGTTGACGAGGATGAGCTGATAACCTTTCGGATTCCAGGGGAAGTACTCATATTCGCCACTACGGCAATCGAGACGAAGCAAAGCTCCCTTCTTGCCGAGCACACTGATAGCTTGGTCCATGATGCCGCAGTTCACACCTACAAACTTGTGTTCTGTGCGCTGACCAACCTTAGCGAGTTCCATCTTCTCTATCTTGTTGTCGCCAAACAAATCGTTAAGAGCGAAAGCATAGGTGCTCTCGAGAGCAGCACTTGAACTCATGCCTGCGCCAAGGGGAACATCGCCAGCAAAAGCTGTATTGAAGCCTTCTACGGGAACTCCAAGAGCCATCATCTCGCGGCAAACGCCAAAAATGTAGCGAGCCCAAGTTGCGCTGGGACCTTTCTCGTCGTCGAGAGAGAACTCTGTATAGTCCTTGAGGTCAATAGAATAGGCGCGAACGTTACGAGTGCCGTTTGGCTTAATCTCAGCAATGATGCCTTGTTCTACTGCTCCAGGGAATACGAAGCCATTATTGTAGTCAGTATGTTCGCCAATAAGATTGATGCGACCAGGAGAAGCATATACGGAACCAGTTGTGCCGTCGAAGTGCTTGATGAAACGACTTCTTACGTCGTCGATAGTTAATCTCATAATGTTATAAAAGTTTAAGTGTTAATCAACTTTGATATCCTTGTTCACGTTCTTGCAGCCAATCAAGCTGTAGTAGAGCATGTAAACGAGCATTGCAATAACAAGCCAGTAGCTGTTCATGTAGCCGGCTCCTTCTGCAATCTTTTCCTGAATCCAAGGCATTACACCACCACCGACGACAAGCATCATGAAGATACCGGAAGCCTGCTCAGTGTACTTGCCCAGACCTTCTACTGCCATATTGAAGATGCAACCCCACATGATGCTGGTGCACATACCGCAAAGAACAAGGAACAGACAGCTCAGAGGAACCTGGAACATAGCGAAACCGTCGGCTGCACTATAGCCAGGCATGCTGATTGTAGTTGTCTTGGGAATAGAGATGGCGATGAGAATCAAGATGATAGCAATAGAACTCATGGTAATCATCTGTGCACGGCTGCTAACCTTGCCAGAAACCAATGTGCTGCTGAAACGACCTACCATCATAAGCAACCAGTAGATGGCAGCAATTGCACCACCGATGGCTGCACCATTCACTGCAATGCCAGCACCTTTCTCGGTAGCATCGGAGAGGTAGAAGATAACCTGAGCAGGAATACCAATCTCGATACCTACATAGAAGAAGATGGCAATGGCGCCAAGCACGAAGTGGCGGAAGTTCCAAGCACTGTGCTCATAAACCTTTGTGTTGCGCTCCTGAGCGGGTTCGGGAATGCTGAGACTTGCAATGATAATGAATGCGAGGCCGAATACTGCCATTGCGATGAAGAGTAGAGGAGAAACGTCGGACATAGCAGTCTTGTCGGTCACAGTACCTACGAGAGCACCAACAAGCAGGGGAGTAAGTGTGCCGGTCAAAGAGTTCAGCGTACCGCCAGTCTGAATGAGCTGGTTACCTTTGTTGCCACCACCGCCAAGCATGTTCAGCATTGGGTTTACAACGGTGTTGAGCATACAAACGCAGAAACCGCAAACGAATGCGCCCAGCAGATAAACGTAAATGGCAGAACCTTGCAGGAACTCGAAACTGGAGAGGTACTGGATGCAGATACCAATAAAACCTACTGCAAGGGCAGCGAGGGTAGTCTTCTTGTAACCAATCTTGAGGAGCATCTTGCCTGCGGGAATACCCATGAACAGATAGGCAAGGAAGTTCATCAGGTTGCCGGTCATACCTGCCCATTCATACTGGTTTTTCCAGATGGTACCGAACGGAGCGGCCATGTTGGTTACGAAACTAATCATCGCGAAGATGAAACACATCGTGATAATAGCAACAATATTGCTATTCGATTTTGTTTGTGACATAATGATTTAGATTTAATTTATAATGATTAATTAATTTATCAAATATGTGTGTTCTTACTCTATGCCGAATTTGTAGATTGTTTTCTGCCTGTAGATTTCTCCTGCTTTGAGAATACAACTGGGGAAGTAAGCGCGGTTGGGAGAGTCGGGGAAGTGTTGTGCTTCGAAGCAGAGAGCAGAGTACTTGGGATAGGTTGCTCCCTGATTGCCTGTGAAGCCACTATGCCAGTTGCTTGAATAGAACTGAACGCCTGGCTCTGTAGTCCACATTTCCATCTTTCTGCCGCTAATAGGTTCAACGCACTTCACTGCATACGACAATTCTCCTGGCTCGCGTTTGTTCAGCACGAAGCAATGGTCGTAGCCTGTGCCGTTCACGATTTGCTGATTGCTTGTGTCGCCAATGCGTTCGCCTACTGTATGAGGTGTGCGGAAATCGAACGGAGTGCCTTCTACTTTCAGGATTTCGCCTGTTGGGATACTTGTTTCATCGATGGGAATGAAGAAATCCGCGTTGATGGTTAGGATGTTGTTCAGAGCCTCGGGAGTCGGATTAGCGATACCGGCAAGGGAGAAGAAGCCGTGACTGGTCATGTTGACGGGCGTCTTCTTGTTCGTTGTGCCGCGATAATCAATGATGAGTTCGTCGTCTTCCGTAAGGCTATACTTCACGTTCATGTGCAGTTCGCCGGGGAAGCCTTCCTCGTAATAAGCACTGATGTAACGGAGCACCAGCTCGTGTTCGTTAATCTGTTCTGCATCCCAAACGCGTGCATGGAAGCCAGTTGGTCCGCCGTGCAGATGGTTGGGACCGTTGTTGATGGCAAGACTATAGTCTTTGCCGTTCATCGTGAAATGTCCCTTAGCGATACGGTTGCCGTAGCGACCGACAAGTGTAGAAAGGAAAGGTTCGGGACTGTTGATCATGTTCTGAATAGAGTCATGTCCCTGAATAACATTGGCCATCTTGCCTTCCTTGTCAGGAACCATGATGGCCATTATAGCACCTCCGTAATTGGTGATGCAAACTTCCATACCGTTGCTGTTCGTCAGAGTGTAGAGATCGGTTTCCTTACCTTGTACGACAACTTGGAAGTTTTCTCTCTTGAGTCCGGAAATAAGTACCTTGTCCATAGGCGTATAAATTGTAGTTAAAATTACATTTTTCCTTGCAAATATAGCAAAAAAAACAATTGCTTCAAAGAGAAACAGGAAAAACTTACATCCTTGCCTATGAAAAGATGTTAAAGAGCATATAAAATAAATATGGTGGTCCGAGGCAGCAAGGCATCCTTAAAACCTCACGAGTTATTGGCTAATGGCTATTTGGAGCTCCAAACTTGTTCCATTAGAGTGAGCTTTTATCCTTTTTCAAAGGCATTGAGCTGTTATAATGCCCAATTTAACGTGCCTAAATCGCAAACGTAACGTACCATGTTGGTGAATATCACACGTTATGTTTTTGATGTAAAGGCAGTTTGGGTGATTGTCTGGTTGTGAGTACCAGGCGTTTTGTCCTATTTGGGACAGAATTACCTTTTGTGTCAATCGTTACTGGTATGCCTGACAAAACAACAAAAGCAACAAAGGTAACTTGTCAATTTGAGTCACATACCAACTCGACTACGGCCTCCACTTCTTCCTGGAGTGTCATCTGGCTTGTGTCGAGGCTGAGGTCGGGATGTGTGGGGGCTTCGAAGGGTGCGCTAATGCCTGTGAAGTCCTTCACTTCTCCGCGACGGGCACGGGCATAGAGGCCTTTTACATCGCGGCGCTCGCACTCGCTGAGGGGTGTGGCAATATAGACCTCGCGGAAGTCATTCTCGCCAATAATCTCGCGAGCCATTTCTCTCAGTTCCGTTGTGGGAGAGACGAAGCAGGCGATGGTGACGATGCCTGTGTCGACGAAGAGCTTGCCTATCTCTGCAATGCGACGGATGTTTTCGCGCCTGTCCTCTTCCGAGAAACCAAGGTTCGAGTTGATGCCGGCACGAATGTTATCTCCGTCGAGAATGCGACAAAGGATGCCACGCTTGTGTAGTTCGCGCTCCACACCAATTGCAACAGTGCTCTTGCCGCTACCGCTCAAGCCTGTCATCCAAATCATGATGCCCCGTTGATGTAGCAGTTGCTCTTTGTCCTGACGCGAAAGCATCTTGTCGAAGATAGGATAGATGGTATCTATTTTAGAGTTCATAGTTAATAGTTCATAGTTAATAGTTTAGCGGATGGGCCATATCATTGGAATCACAAATACGCTGATGACGAAGACGATGATATTGAGGGGCAGGCCAACTTTGACGTAATCCGTGAATCGATAGCCGCCGATACCTTGCACAAGCAGATTCGTCTGATAGCCAATCGGTGTGCTAAAGGCTGCGCTGGCGGCCACACAGATGCAGATGAAGAAAGGCATCGGGTCGACTCCCAACTTCTCTGCTACGGCTAGTGCCAGGGGGAAGGAGAGGGCGGCTGCTGCGTTGTTCGTGATGAGTTCGGTGAAGAGATTTGTGATGATGAACAGGATGGCCAGCATCGCGTAAGGACCATGCTCCGTCTGACCGATGATGTCGGCACAGGCAATGATGATATCTGCAATCTGGTCGGCAAATCCCGAGTTTTGCATGCCTTTCGAGATGGCAAAGGCACAGGCTATTGTGACGAGCACATCCCAACTGATGTATTTGCTATACCTCCTCGGATTGAATATCTTTGCCCAAGCCATGATGACGGTCGTCACACAAACAAAAAAGAACATGTCGAACTTGAACCCAGGCACGGCTTCCCTGACGAAAGGCAACTCGCCAACGGTGGCTCCGACTATCATCAGGACTAGCAGAACGAGGGCAAGATAGCGCTTCTTGTGGTCGAGGGGCTGATTGTCTGCATCATAGCTGGAGATGAGGAACGAGGTCGTTTCCTGATAGGTTTGCACAAACTTCTCGTCGGCATCGAGCAGCAGGGCATCGTGGTTTTGCATGGGCATGTTCATCCAGTCACCGCTAAGCAGCGTACCTCCTCGGCGGATGCTCCGAACGGTTGCCCCATACTGGCGGTAGAAGTCGAACTCGCGAAGTGTCTTTCCCAATCCGTTGAAACGGCTTCGCAGCACTATTTCCACGCGATGAACGCCTTCGGCCTTCTCGTCGTCCTCTGTTTCGCTTTCGCGCGAGTCGGGCAGCAGATAATGGCTATAGAAAATGAGGTAGCAAAGTCCGACCAGACAGATGATGATGCCAACCTTACCCAACTCAAACATACTCATTCCCTCCCTGCCGGATTCTTGAATGAGGCCGTCCACAACGAGGTTGGTGCTCGTGCCAATCAGGGTGCAAATGCCACCAAGAACTGTGGCATAACTCAGAGGAATGAGGAACTTTGTGTGCGACAGGCCGACCTTCCGCGCCCAATTCTTGATGATGGGAGCAAAGATGACAACTACTGGCGTATTGTTCAAGAAGGCGGAGAGCGCTGCTATGGTTGGAAGCAGTTTTGCATTTGCTTTTGTTACCGTCGTCTGCTTTTGAGGCAAAAGGTTCAAAATGATGCGCTCCAGAATGCCACTTCTTCTTACGCCTTCGCTGACGAGGAAGAGCAGAGCAACGGTTATCATTCCCTTGTTCGAGAAGCCTTCCAAGCACTCCTTCGGTTGCAAAATTCCTGCACAAAGCATCATGACTACGCAACTGAACAGGATGAGTCCAGGCTTCAATCTGTCTGCTATGAGTGCCCACACCATGAACACCAAGCAAAAGGCTACAAATAATACACTAAATTCCATTATCCAAATAATTCTCTTACAGCTTCTACTACTCTGCGGACTGGCACCAATTCTATTTTATATTGTTTCTTATCGAGGCCATTCATGTTGTGCGATGGGATGAGGATGCGCTTGAATCCCAACTTTTGTGCCTCCGCAATTCTCTGTTCTATTCGCGAAACAGGCCTTATCTCTCCGCTCAATCCTACTTCGCCAGCCATGCATACATCGCCTTCGATTGGCATATCTCCGTTGCTCGAGAGGACTGCTGCTATTACGCTCAGATCAATTGCGGGGTCGGTTACACGAAGTCCTCCAGCTATGTTCAAGAAGACATCTTTCTGTGCCAGTTTAAAGCCGACACGTTTTTCGAGGACTGCCAAAAGCATGTTCAGTCGCCTCCCGTCAAAGCCTGTTGTGCTTCTTTGGGCAGTTCCATAAGCTGCTGTGCTGACCAAAGCCTGCGTCTCAATAAGGAAAGGTCGCACACCTTCTATTGAACAGGAAATGGCAACGCCTGATAGTCCTTCGCGATTATCTGTGAGAAGCAGTTCGCTTGGGTTGCTTACCTGCCGAAGTCCATCATGCCGCATCTCGTAAATACCCAATTCGCTTGTGCTTCCAAAGCGATTCTTCATGCTTCGAAGGATACGGTAAAGGTGATGTTGGTCGCCTTCGAACTGCAAGACGACATCAACGATGTGCTCCAAAACCTTTGGTCCTGCAAGCGAGCCTTCCTTATTAATATGGCCGATTAAAAGTATTGAAACGCCTCTAGACTTGGCATATCTGAGCAAGGCAGCTGCACATTCTCGGATTTGCGCAAGTGAGCCGGCAGATGACTCAACTGTCTCGGTCTGAATGGTTTGTATGGAGTCGATGACGACGAGGTCTGGCTGCATCTCTTCGATGTGCTGGAATATCTGCTCGAGCGAAGTTTCGCAAAGCACGAAGAGCCCTTCATTAACTGGCCCAAGCCTGTCTGCTCTGAGCTTTATTTGCCTTGCACTTTCCTCACCACTAATATAAAGGATGCGTCTTCCTTGCAATTGCAGGACAGTTTGAAGCGTGAGTGTGCTCTTTCCGATGCCAGGTTCGCCACCAAGAAGAACGAGGCTTCCAGGCACAAGACCTCCGCCAAGTACACGATTTAACTCGCCATCGCCCATATCGATACGTGGTTCAGCACCTGCCTCAATTGTGTGAAGTTGTTGAGGGGTAGGGTGTTGTAAGGTAGATTGACTAACCGATTTGCCCAAAGAAGGCTTGGATGGAGCAGCTATCTTCATTTCTTTCATCGTGCCCCAGCGATTGCAAGCAGGGCATTTGCCCATCCACTTCAAGCTTTCTTGTCCGCAATAGTCGCAAACATATACTGTTTTATCTTTTGCCATACTTTATAGTTTCTTCATACTCAATGAGATACGCTCTCTTTGTAAATCAACTCCTACAACTCGCACCATGACTTGCTGTTGCACTTTAACAACGGTTGTTGGGTCTTTCACATAGTGGTCAGCAAGTTGCGAAACATGCACCAAACCCTTGATGTGAACGCCGATGTCGACGAAAGCACCAAAGTTGGTGATGTTCGTCACGATGCCTGGCAGAATCATACCTTCGCGAAGGTCGCCGATTTCGTGTACTGTCGGGTCGAAAGCGAAGGCTTGAAGTGGCTTTCGTGGGTCGAGACCTGGCTTGTCGAGCTCAGTCATAATGTCGCGAAGGGTAGGGGGTCCTACTTCATCACTCACATATTTCTGAACATCTATCTTCTCCCTGAGTTCTTTGTTAGCCATGAGTTCTGCGACAGAACACTTTTGGTCGCGAGCCATTCGCTCAACCAAGTCGTATCTTTCAGGGTGAACTGCGCTATTGTCTAGCGGCTCGTCTCCACCTTTTATGCGAAGGAAACCTGCCGATTGCTCGAAGGCTTTGGTTCCAAGTCGCGGTACTTTCAACAACTCTTTCCTCGAGTGGAAAGGACCATTATCACGCCGATAGCGAACGATGTTCTGGGCGAGAGAAGGTCCGAGGCCGCTCACGTAAGTCAACAACCATTGTGAAGCCGTATTGAGGTTCACGCCAACTCTGTTCACACAAGCAATTACAGTATCTTCGAGACTCTTTCTGAGGGCCGTTTGATTGACGTCTTTCTGGTATTGTCCCACGCCGATGCTCGACGGATCTATCTTTACGAGCTCTGCAAGAGGGTCCATCAAACGTCGACCTATGCTGACGGCTCCACGAACGGTCACATCCTCGTTGGGGAACTCTTCACGGGCTATCTCGCTTGCACTATAGATGCTGGCTCCGTCTTCACTCACGCTATAAACTTCCACGCCATCTGGAAGGTCAAGATGACGCACGAAATCCTCTGTCTCTCGACCTGCCGTTCCGTTGCCGATACTGATGGCTTGCACGCCATACTTCTCGACGAGATTCTGAACGGTCAGCATCGCCTTAACTCGTTCAGCACGAGGGGGATGCGGGAAGATTACGTCGTGATGCAGGAGATTTCCTTCCGCATCAAGACAGACAACCTTGCAACCTGTTCGGAAACCTGGGTCAATCGCCATGACACGCTTCTGTCCGAGAGGCGATGCCATGAGCAGTTGTTCCAAATTACTAACGAATACTCGGATGGCTTCCGCATCTGCTTTTTGCTTCGACGAAGCACCAAACTCGTTCGAGATGCTAGGTTCGAGAAGTCGCTTGTAACCATCCTCGACTGCTTCCAGCACGGCTCTGCTGCACTCGTTATTGCCTCTGACGAACTGCCTGGCTATTCGTTCCATAGCCGGCTCATCGTCAACACAGATGCTTACACGAAGGATTCCTTCCGCTTCACCTCTCCGCATAGCCAGCAAACGATGGCTGGAGCAGCGTTTCAAGGGTTCTTGCCAGTCGAAGTAGTCGCGATAATTTTGCCCATCAACGTCTTTGCCTTTGATAAGTTTGCTCTGAATCTGAGCATGAATGGAGAAGGTCGTTCTCAGGGTTTGTCTTGCACGTTCGTCCTCGCTCACGCGTTCAGCAATAATATCTTTTGCCCCTTGCAAAGCATCCTCCTCGCTTAATCCTTCCTTGAATTTGGTATTTCGAATCAACACATGCAAGGGCGTGTTCGGTTGTTTCATGATAGCGTCTGCGAGAGGCTCAAGTCCGGCTTCTCGAGCGACTTGAGCACGAGTGCGACGCTTTTGCTTGTAGGGGAGATAGATGTCCTCCAAAGTGGTCGCATCCCAACAATCCTCAATACGCTTTCGCAGTTCTGGCGTGAGCTTTCCCTGTGCCTCGATGGTCGTGATGATGAACTCTTTGCGGTGTTCAAGCTCGTTGACATTATCGAGTTCTGCAGCCACCTGAGCGACCTCAACATCCGTCATTCCACCAGTCGCTTCCTTACGATAACGGCTGATAAATGGCACAGTAGCGCCCTCAAGCAGCAAGTCGACAACTTGTCGCACATACTTCTCCTTTAGGCCAGTTCGCTCGGCAATCAGGTTGTAGTTCATAATCATTAGTGCTTACAGAATGCAAAGATACGAATTTTAATTGATAATTGAATCCTGAACATCGAAAAAAGTTCAATATTTCTTGCAGAATTCCCTCTCGAAATATCGACAAAACCTTTACAAAACACAATAAGCTATTTCACTCAAAAAGTTGTAAAGTGTCTTTCTTAATGTGGCATTTCATGACTCGGAATGTCAACAATCCAAACATCGGCAAGGTAGTTTGCAATCATAACACGTTACGTTTGCAATCATAACACGTTACGTTTGTCATTTACACTGGCTTTGTAAAGCATAGGAACACGCCTAAATCGCCACTTTTTCTTTACGGATTCATTATCAATAAATTATCTTCTGTTCAAGTAATAATACAATTAGAGCCGCAGGAAAACTGCAGCTCTATTATGTGGAAGTGACTCCGGAGGGATTCTAACCCTCGACCTTCAGAACCGGAATCTGACGCTCTATACAGCTAAGCTACGGAGCCGGATAGTTAGAATGGCAGATCATCTGTTGCACTTGGAGCCTCGAAGGGAATCGTCGCAGCTGATTCGACTTGAGGGGCAGGAGCAGGCTGAGCAGAAGCTTCAGGAGCAGCAGTCGGAGCAGCAGCAGGAGCGGCCTGACCTCTGTCGATACGGAAAGCGCGAACATCGTTAAACCAGCGACCATTGTATTCGTGAGCATCAATGTCGAAGCTAACCGTCAGGGTTTCGCCTATCTGAATGTTGAATGCGGCAAGTCTGTCGGTTCCAAAAACATCGAATACCAACTTGCGAGGATAGTCTCCTGGAACCTCCAAAACATATGATTTAGCCTTCCACTCGTTGCCTGTTCTGTTGCTTACTCCACCGCGTTCGTTAAACTCGGCGATAATCTTACCTGTTAATTCCATATTGTGTGTTTGTTTAAATAATTTGGCTGCAAAGATACAAAGAAAAATGTAGAATGAAGAATTAAGAATGAAGAATTATTTGTTTTGAGTGTTTTTTTCTTCTCTTTTCTTTGTAATAGCACGAAAAAAAGCTATCTTTGTCGTGCAAAAGTATATACATAACTAATAAATAATATGAATTTCAAAGTATCTAGCACGGCACTTTATGGCCGTCTGACTGCTGCCAGCAAGGTGATGGCAAGCAAGAACTCTATGCCTATTCTGGATTGTTTCCTGCTCGATGTTGCTGGTGGCACAATCACCATCACAGCTTCCGATAGCGAAAAGTATTTCATCACAACCGTTCCCACTATCGAACAGACTGGCGACGCTCGCTTCTGCATTCCCGCAAAGACTCTTATCGAGTCGATGAAGGAACTGGCTGAGCAGCCCCTCAACATCGGTTACAACCCTGACACTCAAGAGGTGAAAGTCGTTCACAACTCAGGTTCTTTCGTTGTGATGGCAATGGACGCAGCTCCCTATCCAATGGCAAAGACAGTTGGCGACGACGCCACTCGCATCGAGTTGCCAGCCAGCGTTCTGCTCAACGGCATCAATCGCTGCCTCTTCGCAACTGCAAATGATGAGATTCGTCTCGTCATGAACGGCATCTATGTTGACATCAAACCCGAAAGTATCATCTTCGCCGGAACCGATGGTCGCAAGTTGGTGCGCAATACAAACAAGACTGTCAAGAGCGGTCTGACGGCAGGCTTCATCCTGCAGAAGAAGGTTTCTGCCATCCTGAAGGCAGTCCTGACGAAAGAAGACGAGAACATCACCATCGCTTTCGACAACGAGAAAGCAACCATTTCTTCAGCCGACATGGTGATGCACTTCCGTCTCATCGAAGGTCGCTACCCCAACTACAATGCCGTTATCCCTGAGAACAATCCCTTCTCAGCCCGTGTGGACCGCCAAGCTCTGATAAGTGCTCTGAAGCGCGTCAGCGTCTTCTGCAACCAAAGCAGCGGCCTCGTTAAGCTCGAACTCGGCAACAACAACATCAAGTTGACCGGTCAGGATAACGAATACGCAACAAGAGCCGAGGAATTCATCCTTTGCGAATATACAAGCAACCCCATCAGCATTGGCTTCAGCTGCACATTCCTGCTCGAGATAGCAGGCATCTTGGATAGCGAAATGCTCAAGATAGAAGTGGCAGATCCAAGCCGTCCAGGTGTGATTCGTCCTGCTGACGATAACCCAGAAGACGAGGTTCTGATGCTGCTTATGCCAATGCGCGTAGAAGATTAAGCAATGAAACTCAAACTCGAGAGGCCAATCATCTTCTTCGACCTCGAGACGACAGGCTTGACGATAGGCAAAGACCACATCGTAGAGCTGTGTTACATTCGCCTCGAACCCAATGGAAACGAACGAGCAGAGACTCTTCGTTTCAATCCTGGCATGCATATTCCGAAGGAGAGCAGCGACATTCATGGCATCACAGACAAAGATGTCAAAGACTGTCCAACCTTTAAGGAAAAGGCTGAGGAGCTGGCGAAAGTCTTCGAAGGTTGCGACTTGGCTGGCTATAACAGCAACAAGTTCGATGTGCCGATGCTTGCCGAAGAGTTTGCCATTTGCGGCATCGATATCCATATTAACGAGAAGAAGTTGGTCGATGTGCAGAATATCTTCCACAAGATGGAACAGCGCACACTCGTGGCAGCCTATAAGTTCTATTGCGGAAAGAATCTCGAGAATGCTCATAGCGCTTTGGCCGATACACGGGCAACCCTAGAAGTGCTCGAAGCGCAGCTCGACAGATATGAAGACCTGAAGAATGATGTCTGCTATCTGGCCGATTTCAGTCAGATACAAAAGGGCGTTGATCTTGCCTGTCGATTTGTTTACGACGAGAAAGGTGTCGAGATAATCAACTTCGGCAAGTATAAAGGTCAAGCAGTTAAGGATGTCCTCAAGAAAGATCCTAACTACAAGGTTTGGATGTTGCAGGGCGACTTCACAATGAACACGAAACAGACTCTCGAACGACTTGCACTCAAATATGCTGGAAAATAAGAAGATAGTACTTGGCATAACTGGTAGCATCGCTGCCTACAAAGCATGCATTCTTGCCCGACTTCTCATTAAGAAAGGAGCCGAGGTTCAAGTTGTGATGACTCCTTCAGCAAAGGAATTCATTACTCCTCTTACGCTTGCCACTTTGACGCAAAAGCCTGTCGTCAGCGAATTCTTTGACCGTCGAGATGGCAGTTGGCATTCTCATGTCAGTCTTGGGCTTTGGGCAGATGCCATGCTTGTCGCACCTGCTTCGGCAAGCACTATTGGAAAGATGGCGAACGGAATTGCCGACAACATGCTTGTTACGACATACTTGAGCATGAAGGCACCTGTGTTTGTGGCTCCAGCAATGGACCTCGACATGTATGCACACCCTTCAACCCAACAAAACCTCAAGAAGTTGGCAAGTTACGGAAATCACATAATTGAACCAGGAACGGGCTTTCTTGCTTCCAAACTCGAAGGCAAAGGGCGCATGGAAGAACCGGAAAAGATTGTTGAAGCCCTTGAACAATTCTTCGCCAAGCAGCAGAAACTTGCAGGAAAGAAAGTTCTCATCACAGCTGGCCCCACTTACGAGAAGATTGACCCAGTTCGCTTCATCGGCAATTACAGTAGCGGAAAGATGGGCTTTGCACTAGCTGAGGTTTGTGCTGAGCAAGGTGCAGAAGTTACGCTTGTAAGCGGTCCTGTCGTGTTGCAGGTGAATCATCCGAACATTCAACGTATAGATGTGGAGAGTGCAAACGAGATGTATGAAGTTGCAATTAAGCATTTTCCTAACGCCGATGTTGCCATCCTTTGTGCTGCTGTTGCAGATTTCACGCCGAAATCTACTGCCAACAAGAAAATAAAGCGGAAGGACGACAGCTTGAAACTTGAGTTGCAACCAACACAAGACATTGCTGCGGCTCTTGGTTCTGTCAAGAAAAAGAAGCAAATGCTTGTGGGTTTTGCTCTCGAGACAGACAACGAACTGGAGAACGCAAAAGACAAGATGAAGCGTAAGAACTTCGACTTTATAGTCCTGAATAGTCTTCAAGATAAAGGAGCTGGCTTCCGCGTTGACACAAACAAAGTGACTATCATTGACAACCACAATGGCATAACTGCTTACGACACCAAGTCGAAAAAAGAAGTTGCAAAAGACATCATAGAGGCAATATATAATAGGCAATAGACGTTATATTATTGGATATGAGAACACGAACAGTCAAGTTTTTTGTTTTTTATACATTATTTATTATGTATTCCTGCGCATTTGCTCAAGCACAGGAACTTGATGCTCGTGTAAACATCAATCACACGCAGATTGAGACAACTAGAACAGAAGTCTTTGATGCTTTGCAGTCAAAGTTGACAGAGTTCCTCAACAATCATAAGTGGACGGAGATACCTTTCCGTGAAAACGAGAAGATACAATGCAACTTCAACATCACGGTCAATAAATACGACCAAGATGCGAACTCTTTCGAGTGCACATTGCTTATGAATTGCAGTCGTCCAGTATATGGCAGTTCATACAATACTGTTGCTTATGCTGTGAACGATAAAGACTTTACATTTGAATTCAATGAGTTCGACCAGCTTGAGTATCAGGAAAATCAGGTTGATAACAACCTTGTTGCACTTCTTGCTTACTACGCCTATATGATAATCGGCATGGATCTCGACACTATGGCTCCCAAAGGCGGTACCGATTGCTTCCATATTGCCGAAGATATTGTGACTGCTGGTGAAAGCATGGGATTCCCTGGATGGAAGGCTTTTAGCGATAGTGGCAATCGATATGGCTTGTTGAACGACTATATGGATGGGGCGCTGGAATGTATGCGCGAGTTCAACTACATCTATCATCGCAAAGGGCTCGACCGAATGGCTGAAGTTCCAGATAGTGCCAGAGCCGTTATTGCTAATGCGCTTGACCTGCTTCATGAAGCTAATACCGCCAAGAACTTGACAAAAGTTGCCCAACTCTTTACTGAGTACAAACGCGATGAACTGGTCAACATCTTTGCGAAGAAAGGCACCAACGAAGAAAAAGAAAAGGCATACGAGATTCTTTTCGCAATTGATGCTTCGCAGAGCAACACTTGGGAGAAAATAAAAAGCAATTAAAGTTCTGCTTGCAGCCTTAGCATTTCGTCGCGAAGTATAGCAGCATCTACAAACTCCATCTTCTTGGCAGCTTCTTGCATCTTCTTTTTGAGGCTTGCTATGCGTTGTTTCTTTTGTTCGATGGTTAAGGTTTCTGCTTCTGCAACTGCAAATACTTCATAATGTGCAGGTTCCACATAAGCTCTTTGTTCTGCCCCTTGACTATATTGAATAAGGTCGCCCATCGTTTGAGCTTTGCGAATCTGCTGAGGTGTGATGTTGTGTTCGGCATTATAACGCAATTGTTTTTCCCTTCTACGATTCGTTTCGTTGATAGTTGCAGCCATGCTTGGCGTGATTGTATCGGCATACATGATTGCTTTTCCATTAACGTTTCGAGCTGCTCGACCAATTGTTTGTGTAAGACTTCTTTGGTTGCGAAGGAAACCTTCCTTGTCTGCGTCGAGAATTGCGACAAGCGAGACTTCCGGCAAATCGAGGCCTTCACGGAGAAGGTTAACGCCTACAAGAACATCATAAACACCAGAACGAAGCTCACCTAAGATTCGAACTCGCTCCAAAGTGTCAACATCGCTATGAATATAAGCAGTTTGAATGCCAGTTCCAAGAAGGTATTCCGTCAATTCTTCTGCCATTCTCTTGGTTAACGTAACGACCAAAACTCGTTCTTTTCGCTCGATACATTGCTGAATTTCCTCCATCAAATCGTCAACTTGATTTAGGGTGGGGCGCACTTCAATTGGAGGATCGAGGAGTCCTGTGGGACGTATAACTTGCTCTACGACAATGCCTTCACTCTCCGCAATCTCATAGTCGGCAGGTGTCGCGCTTACGTAAATGACTTGATTTGTCATTTCCTGAAACTCCTCGAACTTCAAAGGTCGATTGTCTTTGGCAGCAGGCAAACGGAATCCATAATCGACAAGAGTTGTCTTTCGTGCTTGGTCACCTCCATACATGGCATGAATCTGAGGCACAGAAACATGGCTTTCGTCGATGACCATAAGGTAGTCTTTTGGGAAGAAGTCGAGCAGACAATAAGGTCGAGTACCTGGTTTTCGACCATCGAAATAACGGCTATAATTCTCGATTCCTGCACAATGTCCGAGTTCGCGAATCATTTCGATATCGTATGTGACGCGTTCATGCAAGCGTTTTGCCTCGAGTTCTTTGCCTTGGCTCTCAAAGAAAATGACTTGCTCTCGCAGATCTTCCTGAATCTGAACGATGGCTCGCTCCTGAGCATCCTTAGATGTCATGAAGAGGTTGGCTGGATATATCTTATAGCAATCATAGAGCTGAATGCGCATAAGGAGTTCAGAATCAAGTTCTTCTATAGTGTCAATTTCGTCTCCCCAAAAGGTTATGCGAAGCAGGAAATCACTATAAGCGAGGGCAATATCTATTGTATCTCCTTTGACGCGATATTCACCTCGACTTGGTGAGATGTCGTTTCGGACATAAAGCAGCTCGTTGAGTTTGCGAAGGAGCTCGTTTCTGTCGAGTTTCTGACCGACATGAAGTTCCAAAAGACTCTCGTAGAAAGTCGAAGGATTGCCCATTCCGTAGATACACGAAACACTGCTCACCACTATAACATCCGAGCGACCTGAGAGCAGGGCACTTGTCGCGGAAAGTCTCAACTTGTCGATTTCATCGTTGATAGCCAAGTCTTTCTCGATATATGTGTCAGTCGAAGGCATATAGGCTTCCGGCTGATAGTAGTCGTAGTAGCTGACATAGTACTCGACTGCATTATGGGGGAAGAACTGTTTCATCTCGCCATAAAGCTGAGCAGCCAATGTCTTGTTGTGCGACAGAATGAGGGTGGGGCGGCCAATATTCTTGATGACATTGGCTATGGTAAAGGTCTTTCCACTACCAGTCACACCCAACAAAGTCTGAGCTCGCACACCTTGTTTGATGCCATCCGTCAGTTGCTGAATCGCTTCTGGCTGGTCGCCTGTAGGGACATACTCGGATATAAGCTCGAAAGAATTCATGTTGCAAAGGTACAAAAAATGGCGTGAAAAGCCAAACATTATGGACAAAATTACAATGACTCGAGGAACGATTGAAAAGATGGGCAGTGAAGTTGGCAAACATATAGTGCCACGATTGCATTTATATAGTGTTACGATTGCAATCATATAGTGTTACGTTTGGCATCATGGCGTGTGATGTTGGGAAACGCATTCAGAAGCAATTTCAAGCGCTCGAGTATAAAAATGTTTGTTTGTAATCAGTAATTATTATTTTTTTTGTATCTTTGCAGCAAAATTAAAAAGATTCTACTATGAAAGAAGAGAAGAAAACTGCAAAAAAGAAAGCGACAAAGAAGGTCGCAAAGAAGCTTGAAAGCATTCTCGACCTGAATTCCAATAACATTTGGGACTTGGACGAGTTCGCAATTGCTGAAGCCTGGGAAAGAGCAAGAAAAGAGGAGGATTTCAGTATCAGCGAGTTAAAGCTTCTCAACACCATCAGACTTGCTTTCGAGGTGGTACACTATAATCCTGAAGACGAGCGTGAAACTCAGAAATATGAGAATGGAGGTTGGGCAAAATTGACTCATTGCCACGAAGAAAAGGGCTGTGTGGCTATTCGCAGAAAAGCAATCGAACGCATCACAGACCTCAGCTACGAGAACATCAGACACATCTCGACAGCTATGCTTCTGGAGCTTATCGACCGCAACTTTGGTGGTGGTTGGGACGCCATTGCCCTTGCCATTCGAGACATTATCGAGACAGGTTTCGAGATAAGCACAACACAACTTCCTGCTAGTCGCATTCACGCTCCAGGCGGAACTGTGGAGAAGAAGGTGGCACAAGGCTTCGATGTTCTGGAGATACCTAAAGGAACTTGGATAGAAGCCATCTTCGCAAAGAAGAAAGACCCAGTTGAGAAGATTCACATGGATTTGCCAGAAAGGGAATATGATGAAGATGGAAATCCCATTCCACTTCCCGATGATCTGGACAACTCTGACGAAAACGAGGACGATTCCCTCGAAAATGATGATACTTACTTCAGCAGTCTCACTCCTGAAGCTGACGTAAAAGACCTCGAAGAGGAAGGCCTATCGATAGAAGATGTCAGCGAAAGCGACGAAGAAGAATAGGTTATCTCCTTCTGAACTCAGCACAAACGATTCCAGTACAAACGGCTACATTTAGGCTTTCAGTCGTGAGGGAGCCTTGCGGATAGTTTGGTACAAAAAGACGATGGTCAACAAGTTCTGCAACTTGTTGACTGATGCCGTTCCCTTCGTTGCCCATAACTATAATGCCAGACGAGGAAAGTTCTTCCTTATATATATCTGTTCCGTCAAGAAAAGTTCCGAAGACAGGCATCTTTGCCTCTCGAAGCACATCCGGCAGGTTGCAATAATGCACCTCCACTCTTGCCAAAGCTCCCATACAAGACTGCACACATTTGGGATTGTAAACATCTGCCGAACCATCTGAACAAAGGACTTTGTGAATGCCAAACCAGTCTGCAATACGCAAAATTGTGCCCAAATTACCTGGATCTTGCACGCCATCGAGGGCAATAACAAGTTGGTTTCGAAGCTTCGAAATGTCGAGTTTCTCGTTTGGAATCTGCATAACTGCAAGGACATACTGAGGAGTTCGAAGCAAACTGGCTCTCGCCAATTCTTCACGACTCACTTCATCCACCTCCTTAACACCCTTCAGAAGTCGCTTGTTCTCGGCCAGCCAATCCTTCGTAGCTGCGATATAAAGGGGAGTGGAGTAGGGGAGAAGTTCGCCCACAAGCTTAGGTCCTTCAGCCACAAAAGCATTATGCTGCAGCCGATACTTGCGCATCTCCAACGACTTAATCCATTTAATACGAGCCCTGCTAATCATTATTGAGTTGATGTGTTTCAGCTGCAAAGTTATATAATTTGTTTGAATTTTGAATTTCGATTGGACATATTTTGAATTAATTGTCGTATCTTTGTAGCGTGAATTTAGCCAAACGACTCATAAAGGCACTTCTTCTGTTGCATTTTCTCATCTTTTTGAGCGGATGCCACACTTCGCGTTTTATTCCTGAAGATGGTTATTTGCTAACTGGAGCAAGTATAAGCAGCGAAGATAAGCATGTCGGAACTGAAGAACTTCAGGCCTATATGCCGCAGCGCCCCAATAGTAAGTGGTTTTCTATCTTCAATGTTCCTCTCGGACTTTACAGTCTTTCAGGCAGAGACAGCACTAAGCGTTTCAATCGTTTCCTGCGACATCTAGGCGAAGCACCAGTCATATACGATCGCGAACGAACGATTCAGGCTTGCAACAATATGCAACTTGCAGTCCGAAATATGGGCTATCTTAATGCCGAAGTGCTTTTGCTCGAGAAAGCGAAGAAAGATAAGATGAAACTGTTCTATCGTATCATTCCTCATGAACTCTATCATATTCACAGTTTTTCGCTCGATGTTCAAGATGATTCGCTTCGCCAAGTACTTGACAGTCTCGACTATCATCCGTCATTAAGCAATGATATAAACGCTCCCAACAAACCTTATAGCATAAATGCTCTCGATGCTGAACGAAGCAAACTGTATGGCTTACTTATAGAGAACGGCTACTATAAGTTTAATAAGGATTACGTTCATTTTCGTGTCGACACTACCCTCGGAAATCATCTTGCCGACGTTGAAATGATAGTCAAGCAGGCTCAAGAGAATGCCGACTCTGCCGACCTTTCACATCATCGCTTTCATTTTGGCGACATAAACTACGAATTCTCCGACGGCAAACCATTCCTTCGTCCGAAAGTTCTTCGAAATGCAACTGCCATTAGTACAGGTGGACTCTATCGCGAAAGTGACATGCATGAAACTTATGCCCGAATGACTCGACTTAGTGCAGTAATGGCAACGAATGTCACCATCAATCAAAGAGAAGACGATAGCGACCTGTTGGATGTAAATGTGTCGCTTACACCAAATAAGCCAAACTCCTTTAGTGCTGAACTTGAAGGTACAAACTCGGCTGGAGACTTTGGTGCGGCAGCCAGTTTGACATATCAAAACAGAAATCTTTTCAAGGGATCGGAACTATTTAATGTGAAACTTCGTGGGGCTTTTGAAGCAATTAAAGGACTGAGTGGGTACGCCGATCAGAACTTCATAGAGTACAGTATTGAGACAGGCCTAATGTTTCCTGACTTCAAGTTCCCCTTTCTCCGACCATCTTTCCGTCGTAATGCTCAAGCCACAACAGAGGTAAATCTCGCATTTGACTCGCAAGACAGACCAGAGTTTCATCGTCGAGTCCTGACTGGAGCACTTCGATATCGTTGGGCACGCAAGAGCAGACAGCTTCAGCATCGCTTCGATCTCCTTAATCTCGACTATGTCTTCATGCCTTGGATAAGCGATACTTTTCGCGACAAATATCTTAGCGACCCACAGAATCGCAATGCAATCTTGAAGTATAACTACGAGAACCTTTTCATTATGAACTGGAGCTACCACTTTGCTTATACATCAAGACCTCTTGGAGCTACAGCTTCGAACTACGGAACAAATGCCTACACTCTTCGACTTGGCCTTGAAACTGCAGGCAACTTCCTTTATGGAATCACCAGCGCAACTCATACACAACAGAATGCAGAAGGGCAATATACGCTTTTCAATATTGCCTATGCTCAATATGCGAAATTCGATTTTGCCTTCTGTAAAAGCTTCCTTATCAACAAGAACAATTCCTTGGCACTTCATGCAGCATTAGGCATAGCCTATCCTTACGGCAACTCTTATATTTTGCCTTATGAAAAACGATATTTCAGTGGAGGTGCCAATAGCGTTCGAGGCTGGAGTGTTCGCGAGTTAGGACCTGGAAGTTTTCAAGGTTCAGACGGTCGCATCGATTTCATCAACCAAACTGGTGACATCAAACTCGACTTGAATGTCGAATATCGAACACATCTATTCTGGAAATTCGACGGGGCAGCCTTCATCGATGCCGGTAATATATGGACAATAAGAGACTATAAAGATCAGCCTGGAGGTCAGTTTAAGTTCGATGAGTTCTGGAGGCAAATTGCTGTTTCATACGGTCTTGGCCTTCGTCTTAACTTTAACTATTTCATCTTGAGATTCGATGGTGGTATGAAAGCAATACATCCTGCCTATACTGATAGTCACAGACATTTCCCAATTATACATCCCAAATTCAAACGCGACTTTACCTTCCATTTCGCAGTAGGAATGCCATTCTAAACCATGAAACTCTCGATACTGATACCTTCATATAATTACGATTGCAGTCAACTTGTCCATCAATTGCAGGAGCAACTGCCTGAAGAGGCAGAGATAATTATAGGCGACGACTGCTCAACAAATCCTATTAATACGCTTTCAGGTTGTCGCATCTTCAGACCTGAACATAATCTTGGTCGTGCTGCAATCCGAAATGCCCTTGCTCGAGAAGCGAAAGGGGAGTGGTTGCTGTTTATCGATGCTGATGCAGAAGTGCGAAGTTCGACGTTTATCCAAGATTATTTGGATGCAAAGGAAAAGGCTCAAGTTGTTTGTGGTGGTACAGGAAATCTTCCGAAGTGTCCCTTTCCTGCAGCTAAACTGCGTTACGATTATGAAGTTCAAGCAGAAAAGCGACTAACATTATTGCATAGACAAGCTCACCCCTATGCGCAATTCACGACATTTAACTTCTTGATTTTGCGCAGTTTATTTCTCTCAATAGGCTTTGATGAAAGCTTGAAAGAGTATGGACACGAAGACACATTCTTTGGCTTGGAACTTAAACGAAGAGGCATTTCGATTCTACATATTGATAATAAACTGACGCATTTAGGTCTTGAACCTGCCGAAGAATATCTTAAGAAAACAGAAACGGCATTAAATTCATTAGCGACAATGGATATCGAACAATTGTATAATGTTCGAGTTTCCACTTTGGCTTTGCGCCTCAAACGATGGAATTTGCTTGGTTTGGTGCGTTTCTTGTTCAAGATAAGCAAGCCAGTACTACGTGCTAATCTACTAGGAAAGCATCCACAACAAATGTTATTTTCCTTTTATAAACTTGGTTACTTTGCGACATTAATACGATAAACATTTAATGGGCGTTATGTTTAGTAGCGTTTATGACTCTCCTATTCCAATATAAGAACAAGTAAATCAAACAAACGATGAAGATATCAATAGCAGGAACAGGTAAAATAGTTGGTGAAGTCTTGCAGATGATTCATGAAGAATTTGCTGGCAAGATAGAAGTTACAGGCATTTATTCTCGCGAACATAGCGTGGAACATGCTATTGATCTCTGTCAGGCTTATGCTCAAACAGGCTTTGTCTATACCGATTATGAACGTATGCTTCAAGAAGCTGAGGCTGATTACGTTTATATTGCAAATGCGAATCATGTGCATCACGAATATGCCATGAAGGCAATGTTAGCTGGTAAAAATGTAATTGTTGAAAAGCCAATTGCGGTTGACAGAGTGCAGACAGAGGAACTTATAGATACTGCTATTCAGCGATGTGTCTATTGTTTGCCAGCATTTTCGTTACTTTATATGCCATTATTTCGACAATTGCAAGAGTTCATTCCACAGCTTGGAACAATCAGGATGATTCATTGCAATTTTGCTCAACGCAGCAGTCGTTATGACAGATATCTAAATGGCGAACTTACTCCTGTGTTCGATCCTGCGATGGCTGGTGGCACTCTTGCTGACCTGAACGTCTATAACTTGTGTTTCATGATTGCCTTGTTTGGTCCTCCTCGAACGGTTCGCTACGAATGCAATCGTGGTTACAACGGCATTGACACAAGCGGAACTCTCCTTTGTCACTACCCTACTTCGATTGCGACACTAAGTGCTTCGAAGGATTCGAACGGCCTATCTTATGGATGCATTCAGGGCGAGAATGGTTACATTGAAGTTCATGGTTCTGTTAGTATCCTTGATTCCTTCACGCTTCATCTTAATGGAAAAGAACCAATTACATATAAAAGTGACAGCAGTCGTCATCGTCTCAGTTATGAGTTTCAGGAGTTTCTGGCTCTCATAGAGAATCGACAGGAGTGTCACATTGTTATACCTTATGTTACGCGAATAATGCAAGAGATTGCAATCGCACAAGAAAGAATGATATCATGAACAGACTTCCCATATTTCTCCTTGGCAGTTGTGCCTTCAATGCCGCTCATGCTCAGCGATGGAACATCGTTTACATAATGAGCGACGACCATTCTTATCAAGCCATTAGTGCTTATGGTCATCAACTTAGCAAGCAAGCTCCAACTCCAAACCTTGACCGTCTTGCTGAACGAGGAATGCTTTTCCGCCGTGCTTATGTAGAGAACTCGTTAAGCACACCCAGTCGTGCATGCTTGATGACTGGCATGTATAGCCATCAAAGCGGTCAAAGAACGCTTGACTGCCCTATTGATGAGAATGCGCCATTCGTTAGTGAATACTTGCAACAAGCAGGTTATCAGACAGGTATGATTGGGAAATGGCATATGCTTTGCGAGCCTAAAGGCTTCGACACTTATCAAGTTCTTCCTGGTCAAGGCGACTATTATGACCCAAGATTCCGCTCGAAGGAGTCAGGTGGCAAGTATGTAGTTGAGAAAGGTTATGCCACAAATCTTATCACGGACCACGCCATTCAGTTCCTCGAGGAGCGCGATAGGACGAAACCTTTTGCACTCTTCGTCCATCATAAAGCGCCCCATCGCAACTGGATGCCACCTCTCGATATGCTTGAACTTTATGAAGATGTAGAGTTTCCTTTGCCTGAAACTTTCTATGACGACTATTCAACGAGAGGTAGAGCTGCTCATGAGCAACAGATGAGCATAGCGAAAGACATGGAAATGTGCTACGACCTGAAGGTCACACAGATAAAGCCTGGCATGGGTTATACGCACGAACGAAACGGCAACGGCTTTCGTAATCAACTTTCTCGCATGTCGACAGAACAAAGGGAAAAGTGGGAATCCGTCTATAACCCTCGTAACGAGGAAATGCTTTCCCAACATCTTAGCGGAAACGACCTTCTGAAGTGGAAATTTCAACGTTACATTCGCGACTATATGCGCGTCATTCATAGTATAGATGAACAGGTTGGTCGCTTGCTTGATTACCTTGAAGCAAACGATTTGATGGATAATACCCTCGTTGTTTACACGAGTGATCAGGGGTTTTATATGGGCGAACATGGATGGTTCGACAAGCGTTTCATGTATGAAGAGTCGTTTCGCACTCCCCTACTCGTCTGTGCTCCAGGCATGAAGGGTGGTCAGGAGAGTGACGCTCTCGTTCAAAACATCGACTTTGCACCAACCTTCCTCGACATTGCCGATACAGAAAAACCGCAGCAAATGGTTGGAACTTCGTTGCTACCTATCATCTCTCAAGACGGAAAAACACCCAAGAACTGGCGTAAATATTTGTACTATCACTACTATGATTGTCCTGCAGAACACAATGTGATGCGTCACGATGGCGTTAGCGACGGCCGATATAAGCTCATACACTTCTATGGAGCGAAGGATTCGTATGACGAACTCTTCGATCTTAAGAAAGATCCGAATGAGCTCCACAACGTCATTTCGGAAAAGAAGTATGCCAAACATCTGGCTCGTTTGCAGAAGCAATTGGACACTTTCCGCTTTGAACAGAAAGTTGACGAATGGTAAGCTTGAAAACGTGGCACAGTTAAATCGCAAACGTGGCACGTGAAGTTGCCCAACGTCACGTTTGATGTTTGCAATCATCAAACGTGATGTTTGCAATCATCACTGGAGTCGTTTGAAAGGATAAAAGAAAAAGGCAACATTTCCCTGCTTTCGTGGAAGTGTTGCCTTTGTTTTGTATCAATATTTGTGGACTTATAAGATTCCCAATTCCTTGAAGACTTTCTTTAGCTTAACGACTGATTCGTCAACCTGTTCGCGTGTGTGATTTGCCATCAAAGCATAGCGAACGAGCGTGTCTTGTGGGGCACAAGCTGGCGGAATGACAGGATTGATGAAGACGCCTTCGTTGAAGGCTTTCGCAACTGCCATGAAGGTCTTGTCCGTGTCGCGAACATAGAGAGGTATGATGGGACTTTCCGTGTCGCCAATCTCGAAGCCTTCTTCGCGGAAACGCTTAAGTGCGTAGTTAGTTACACTCCAAAGTGCTTCCAAACGTTCTGGCTCGTTCTGGATGATATGAAGTGCTTCGCGAGCTGCTGCAGTTGCGGCTGGGGTGCAACTTGCGCTGAAGATGTAGGTGCGAGCGGTATGGCGAAGCCAGTTGATAACACTGCTATCAGCCGCGATGAAACCGCCGATGGAAGCCAAACTCTTTGAGAATGTTCCCATGATAAGGTCAACATCATCGGTCAAGCCAAAGTGGTTGCAGACACCTCTGCCCTGCTTGCCGAAGACACCAATGCCGTGAGCTTCGTCCACCATAATGGCTGCATTGTATTTCTTCTTCAGTTCTACGATTTCAGGAAGCTTGCAAAGGTCGCCTTCCATGCTAAAGACACCATCCACAACGATGAGTTTCACGCGATCCGGATCGCACTTTTGGAGCTGCTTTTCCAAGTCCTCCATATCGTTGTGCTTGTATTTCAATTGCGTGGCAAAACTGAGACGACGACCATCTACGATGCTCGCATGGTCGCGATCATCACAGATAACGTAGTCATTACGGTCGACAATCTGGCTGATGACACCGCTGTTAACAGTGAAACCTGTTGCAAAGCAGAGGGCTTCATCCTTGCCAACAAACTCTGCAAGCTCTTTCTCGAGCTGAACATGAATGTCGAGCGTGCCATTAAGGAAACGGCTTCCAGCACATCCGCTACCATATTTCTGCATTGCTGCGCAACCTGCATCTATAACACGCTGGTCGCCTGTCAAACCCGTATAGGCATTCGAGCCAAACATCAAAACACGTCGGCCTTCCATGATAACCTCAGTGCCCTGTTTACCTTCTATCTCGCGGAAGTAAGGGTAAATACCCTGCGCCATGAACTCTTGCGGGAGAGTATATTTGGCACATCGTTCTTGTAGTAATCCCATAAATGTATAAAAGCAATCCCTCGAAGGGCCAAATTTTTGTGCAAAGGTACTCCTTTTTCTTGAAATATTGTTGCTCTTTACCTAAAAAAAATGCATAGTGCGGCTATTTATATAAATAATGTAAGAGAATTGGACATTTTTTCCTTATCTTTGCAGCGCGAAATATGGAGAAAAAGACTAAAATAGTATTCATCGTCAACCCCATTTCGGGTACTTCGGACAAGAGTCACATCATCGATCTTATCCCAGAGTATCTGGATGCACGTCGTTTCGAATGGACGATTTGCAAGACCGAACACAAAGGTCATGCTGCTGAATTTTCCGGAAAAGCGATAGATGAGGCCGTGGACGTCGTTGTGGCTGTGGGAGGAGATGGAACGGTTAACGAAGTTGCACGAAGTCTTGTCCATACAAACACAGCACTCGGCATCATTCCTTGTGGCAGCGGAAACGGACTTGCTCGACATCTCTATATTCCAATGAATCCTGATGGCGCACTCCAAGTTCTCGCGGATTGTCATATCGAACAACTGGATTATGGAATCATCGACCAAACCCCTTTCTTCTGTACTTGCGGCGTAGGTTTCGATGCATTCATAAGCGATCGGTTTGCCCAAAGCAATCGCAGAGGTCTACTCACCTATATAGAAAACACGCTTAAAGAGGGCTTGAAGTACAAGCCAGACACCTACGAGATCACTATTGACGGGGAGAAGCAGGTTTACAAGGCTTTTCTAATTGCCTGCGCGAATGCCAGTCAATACGGAAACAACGTTTACATCGCCCCTCACGCCAGCATGAGTGATGGGTTGATGGACGTCACACTAATGGAGCCATTTACCCTACTCGAGGCTCCACAAATAGCTATTCAGCTCTTTAACAAGACTATAACGACCAACTCGCACATTCGTTCGTTCCGTTGTCAGCATCTACACATCAAACGTTCTGCGCCTGGAGTGATTCATTTCGATGGCGATCCGAAGGATGCTGGCGAAGAGCTTGATGTAAAACTAGTGCCGAAAGGTATTCGTATGGTTGTCAATACTCGCGAACAGCCCTACCTTCCTCCCCTACTTCGCGCTTTTGCTGATGTTTATCATGGCGTAAACGAAGAGATTTCCAACTTGGGTGCCGACATTAAGGCCGACTTTAAGGAAGGGCAAAGACGCATCAGCACAATCAATAAGGAACTGCTTCGCAAGCTAAGGAAGAAGCCTTAATTCCTTCTCGAAACTTGCCATAATAGCATCTTTCTGTTCCTGCAACAAAGGAGGCTCCGTTTGTTCCAAAGCGACTTGCAAAGCTTTGACGGCTTTTGCTTTTGCCTGTTGTTGTCCCATCTTCACACCACTTCGATAAGGTGTGGATGGGAGCAGAGCTCGATTAAAGTTTCCGTCGCTCATCTTTAACTGACTGTAACTTTGCTTGCCAAAGCCTTACATTTGTCGCGAAGTGCATCTTGAGGGACATCAAAACTGTCCCAACATACCACAACACCCATTCTGCGACCTACATGTGCTTGTGGTTTGCCGAAGATGCGAAGGTCTGTCTTCGACGCTTCACACACTTTCTCTATGCCTTTATATTGAGGGTTGGCGGTCTCGACAGGTGAGAGAATCACAGCAGAAGCACCTTGACGATAGAGCTCTATCTCAGGAATGGGAAGCGATAGGACAGCCCTTGCATGCAGTTCAAACTCGCTAAGATTCTGCGTGCCTGCAAGGGTAACCATTCCCGTATCATGAGGTCGAGGGCTAAGCTCGCTGAAGATTACACCTCGTTTCTCACTTACGAAGAATTCCACGCCCCAGATGCCAGATCCAGTTAACGCGGCTGTCACCTTCTTGGCCATCGCTTGAGCAGCTGCCAAATGCTCTGGCTTCATTGCTTTTGGCTGGAAACTTTCGCGATAATCACCACCTATTTGAACGTGTCCGATAGGTGCACAAGTAAGTGTTTCGCCGTTATCTTGAGTGACAGTAAGTAGCGTGATTTCATAGTCGAAAGGAATAAATTCCTCGACAATCACTTCCATAATGTCGCCTCGACTGCCTCCACAAGCACAATCCCAAGCCTTCTCGAGTTCATCTGCACTGTCAACTTTGCTTTGTCCGTGTCCACTACTGCTCATCAAAGGCTTGATGATGCATGGGAAGCCTATGATGGAAGCGGCTTGCTTCAATTCTTCGAAAGTACTTGCATAACGATATTCTGCTGTTTGCAGCCCTAGTTCTGTGTGTGCAAGCTCACGAATGGCTTTCCTATTCATTGTATAATTGACGGCTCTTGCACTGGGAACAACACGAATTCCCTGTTTCTCGAACTCGTAAAGCTTTTCGGTTCTGATGGCTTCTATCTCTGGAACAATGATGTCGGGCTTCACTTCGTTAACTGCTGCAACAAGTGCTTCGCCATCGAGCATACTGAAAACTCGGCATTCATCGGCAACTTGCATGGCTGGAGCTCCAGCATACTTGTCGCAAGCAACAATATATTGACCAAGTCGTTGACAGGCAATCACGAACTCTTTCCCAAGTTCTCCAGAGCCTAAAAGCATTATTTTCTTCATCGTTATATGTGTGGTATTTCTTGATTCTACATGTTTATTTCTTCTCGAACCTGTCCTTTCCCCAGCACTTTTCCATTTGTGCTCGAAGTTTGTCTTCAGCCGGATTGTTTTGAGGATGCCAGAAGCGTTGGTCTTTTAATTCATCGGGGAGGAACTGTTGAAGAACGAAATTGCCTTCATAGTCGTGAGCATATTTGTAACCATCGCTGTAACCCAGTTCTTTCATCAAGGCCGTGGGAGCATTTCTGAGATGAAGAGGGACAGGTTGATTGCCAGTTTCCTTGACATTTTGGAGTGCATTGTTGATGGCCATATAAGCTGAATTGCTCTTCGGACTTGAGGCGAGATAGACCGTTGCCTCAGCTAAGGGGATGCGACCTTCAGGCCAACCTATCTTCATTACTGCGTCGAAAGCGGCATTGGCCAACAGCAGGGCATTTGGATTGGCGAGTCCTATGTCTTCGCTTGCGCTGATAACGAGCCTTCTGGCTATGAAAGCGGGGTCTTCCCCACCCTCGATCATTCGCGCAAGCCAATAGATTGCAGCATCCGGATCGCTGCCTCTGATGCTCTTGATGAAAGCCGAAATGATGTCATAATGCATCTCGCCATCTTTGTCATAAGCAAGCGGGTTCTGTTGCAAACAGTTTGCCACAATCTCATCCGTCACTTCGACATCACCTTCTTTGGGCGCTGATTCGTAAACCAACTCCAGGATGTTGAGCAGCTTTCTCGCGTCGCCTCCGCTATAACGCATCATCGCGCTTGTTTCTGTGAAACGGAATGCACGCTTCTTTAGCTCGATATCATGCTCAACTGCATAGTGTGCAAGTTGCATCAAATCGCTTTCTTCGAGCGGCTTTAGCGTGTAAACCTGGCAACGGGAAAGCAGAGGCCGAATCACTTCGAAAGAAGGATTCTCCGTTGTCGCCCCAATAAGTGTGACGATTCCTTGTTCCACAGCTCCCAGAAGAGAGTCTTGTTGCGACTTGGAGAAACGGTGGATTTCATCGATGAAAAGTATGGGGTTGTTCTGGTTGAAGAACCTTGTTGAACGGGCTTTCTCGATGATATCTCGCACATCCTTCACTCCACTTGTCACAGCACTAAGTGTAAAGAAAGGCACTTCCAACTTACGCGCTATAATGCTTGCCAGCGTGGTCTTTCCCACTCCAGGAGGTCCCCAGAGGATAAAGCTGTTGATGTGACCGCTTTCCAACATTTTACGAAGCACAGCACCTGGTCCTACCAAGTGTTGTTGCCCGATATAATTGTCGAGCGTCAACGGACGCATTCTTTCTGCTAATGGCTGCATAACGTCTGCAAATATACAAAAAAATATCGAGGAAAAAGAATAATGACTTAAGAAAATGCGTCAACTCACAAAACAACCCACAGTTAAGTTCAAAACATAACACTATACGTTTGCAATCGTAACACTTTATGTTGGCCAACTTAACACTTTACGTTTGCGATTTAACTACGCCATGTTTTCCGTCTCGACTCGAGTCATCTCAATGACCTATATCAATAAATAATGTACGCGCGAAGAGAATATTGCAAACATATTGTGGTTAAATGAATAATTTTCCGTATCTTTGCAGCCCGAAAGAAGTAAAACAAAACCAAAATAGACATGAAAGCATTCGTTTTTCCCGGTCAGGGAGCACAGTTTACAGGCATGGGTAAAGAGCTTTACGACACTAATCCCAAGGCAAAAGAACTCTTCGAAAAAGCTAACGAGATACTCGGTTTCCGCATCACAGACATTATGTTCGAGGGCGATGCTGAGGAGTTGAAGCAAACTAAGGTGACCCAACCTGCCGTTTTTCTCCATAGTGTAATTACCGCAATCTGTATGGGCGAGGACTTCAAGCCTGATATGGTGGGCGGTCACAGCCTTGGTGAGTTCAGCGCTCTCGTAGCTGCAGGAGCACTTTCATTTGAGGATGGCCTGCGTCTTGTCCATGCTCGTGCAATGGCGATGCAGAAGGCTTGCGAAGCCGCTCCCAGCACTATGGCTGCCATCATCGGCCTTCCTGATGAAACAGTCGAGCAAATCTGCGCCGAAGTGACTGCAGAAAGTAATGGAGTTGTTGTTCCTGCTAACTACAATTGCCCAGGTCAGTTGGTCATCAGCGGCAATGTCGAGGAGATAAACAAAGCTTGTGAGAAGTTGTCGGCTGCAGGTGCAAAGCGCGCTCTCGTACTTCCTGTTGGTGGAGCATTCCACAGTCCTCTTATGCAACCTGCTAAGGATGAGCTTCAGGCAGCCATTGAAAAAACTGAGTTCAACACTCCTTCTTGCCCCATCTATCAGAATGTGGATGCTCAGGCTCACACGGATGCAGCCGAAATCAAGCAGAATCTTATTGCTCAGTTGACAGCCTCTGTTCGCTGGACTCAAGAGGTTCAAAACATGCTGGCTGCTGGTGCAACCGAGTTCACAGAATGCGGTCCTGGTCGTGCTCTGCAAGGTATGATCACGAAGATTGCAAAAGGGATCGAAGGCATCACCATCGACGGCATCCAGTAATATGACCATCTATCAGGTCTTTACCCGCCTCTTCGGAAACGATAAGGCTAGCTGCATTCCTTTCGGAACAAGGCAGGAGAACGGGTGTGGCCTGATGCAAGACTTTACAGCCAAGGCTTTGGAGCAGATCCGAGCACTTGGCTGTACTCATATCTGGTATACAGGAATCATCGAACATGCTAGCAAAACGGATTATTCTGGCATAGGTATTCCTGTCGATAACCCAGATGTAGTAAAGGGCGAGGCTGGCAGTCCTTATGCAATTCGCGACTATTATGATGTTGATCCTGACCTTGCGAAAGACCCTCAAAAGCGCTTACACGAGTTCGAACTTTTGGTAGAGCGGACACACAAGGCGGGTTTGAAGGTCATCATCGACTTCGTGCCCAATCATGTTGCCCGCCAATATCACTCGGATGCAAAGCCTGAAGGTGTTCGCGATCTTGGTGAAGACGACGACAAAACCTGCTCCTTCTCACCCCAAAACAACTTCTATTACCTTCCTGCAGAACAGTTGCATCTCGACAACATCCTGCAGAAAAGTACCTACAAAGAGGCTCCTGCAAAGGCTACGGGCAATGACAACTTTACTTCTTGGCCATCGAAAAACGATTGGTACGAAACTGTGAAGCTCAACTACGGCATTGATTATCTTGGAGGCAGGCAAGGTCATTTCTCCCCCACTCCAGATACGTGGCATAAGATGCTGCAGATCCTTCTCTATTGGGCCTCGAAAGGTATCGACGGATTCCGTTGCGATATGGCTGAGATGGTGCCTGTCGAATTCTGGGAATGGGCGTTGCCTCAGGTAAAAAAGGCTTTCCCAAACATCATCTTCATTGCCGAAGTATACAATCCGAACCTTTATCGCGACTACATTCATCGAGGGAAATTCGATTATCTCTACGATAAAGTCGGGCTTTACGACACGCTTCTGAATGTTTGTCGAGGTGCAAGCACGCACAATATCATAGCCTGTTGGCAAGCGGTTGACGACTTTCGAAGCCAGATGCTCAACTTCCTCGAGAACCACGATGAACAGCGACTTGCAAGCGATTTCCTGCTTGGTGATGCAAGAAGGGCTTTGCCGGTACTTCTCGTCAGCAGCCTGATGCCCTCCCCATTCATGCTCTATTTCGGGCAGGAACTTGGCGAGCGAGGTATGGATGCAGAAGGTTTCAGCGGTCGAGACGGGAGAACCACGATTTTCGACTATTGGAGCGTGCCCACCATTCGACGTTGGCGAAACAAAGGTCGCTTTGATGGGAAACTGCTGACGGCAGACGAGTTGTCTCTAAGAGAGACTTATCAAACCATACTGAACCTTCGAGAGCAAGGACTCTATGCAGATGGAGGCTTCTACGACCTGATGTATGCGAATCCACATCTCCAGCGACAGTATGCCTTCATCCGTCACAAAGGAAAGAAGTTTGCACTCATCATAGCCAACTTCTCCGATAAAGAAGAAACGATTTACCTCAATATCCCCAAGCATTTCTTTGAGTTTGCAGGCGTTAAAGAAAAGGAAAAGGTTTCAATGTGTAATGCTCTGGTTAACAATAAGCTGACCATTTCATTTAATTCTCAAACGCCTATCGAGCTCACGCTCCCTGCCAACTTCGGAATCATCCTGTGTTAAGTTGGCAAACTTCACGTGTGAAATTTCCAAATTACACGTGTTAAGTTTGGCATTTTCACGTGTGATGTTTTCAAACCACATTAGTCTCGACGACTTTTTCCTCTCTTTTTCTTTGTTCGGAAAGGATAAATTGTTAACTTTGTAGGCAAAAATAAACAACAGATGAAACATTTTCTCTTATCTGCAAGCCTATTCCTTGTCCATGCTCTTTGCGTGCATGCACAAGTCGAGACTCCTACGATGGGATGGAGTTCGTGGAATACTTTTTCGGTGAATATCTCGGAAGACATCATAAAGGGGCAGGCCGATGCGATGGTCTCACAAGGCTTGAAGGATGCTGGCTACCAATATATCAACATCGACGACGGTTTCCAGTATGGCCGCACGGCACAAGGAAAAGTTCGCATTCACCCGCAGCGTTTCCCTCATGGACTGAAGGTTGTGAGCGACTACATTCACTCCAAAGGCCTTAAGGCAGGCATCTACAGCGATGCAGGCGATTGTACTTGCGGCAGTATCAGTAACGGAGACACGAGAAACACGAATGTCGGTTTCTATGGCTACGAGCAAGTGGATGCCGACTACTACTTCAAAGAGCTTGAGTTCGACTTCATCAAGGTCGATTATTGCGGGGGAAACCACGCCGGACTGAACGAGCAGGAACAATACACGGCGATACATAATGCTATTGTTAACACAGGAAAAGATGTGCGCTACAACCTTTGCCGATGGGCTTATCCAGGTACTTGGTGCCATGACATCTCGACATCTTGGCGAACGACGGGTGATATCTACGACGGTTGGGCGTCCGTGAAGGGCATTCTTGCCGAGAATCTCTATCTGTCGGCCTATTGCTATGATGGTTGTTACAACGATATGGACATGCTGGAAGTCGGGCGTTCCATGTCGGAAGAAGAGGATAAGACGCACTTCGGAATGTGGTGCATCATGTCGAGTCCCCTGCTTATCGGATGCAACATGGCAACCATCAAGGAGCGTCCATTAGCGCTCTTGAAGAACCCGGAACTCATTGCTCTGAACCAAGACCCGTTAGGTTTGCAAGCTTATGTCGTGCAACATATAGGCGAGACATACGTTCTTGCGAAAGACATACTGCCCCTGCACGGCAATACACGAGCGGTGGCGCTCTACAATCCTTCAGATAGAGAGGAAGAGATGTGCATCAGTTTTAGCGAAGTTGACTTGGGAGGTCGGGTGCAAGTGCGTGATTTGTTTGAGCATCAGGACTTAGGAGAGATGGAAGGTGGCCTGTCTGTCCTCGTTCCACCTCATGCTACGCGTATCTACAAACTGCAGGCTGAAACGCGACTGGAACGTTATATCTATGAAGCCGAGACTGCCTTTCTGCACGATTATCAAGAGATATACAACAATCAATCGCTTGGGACGGCCATTTATGAAACAAACTCATCGGCTAGCGGTGGCGCCTCAGTAGGCTGGTTGGGCGGAAAGCGTAGCAACTCACTGCTTTGGAAAGATGTCTATGTAATAGAGGAAGCCGACTATACGGTGCATTTCAGCGTTGCCTCTAGCGAAACCCGCGCTTTCACCGTCTTGTTGAATGGCGAGGAGGTGGGGACTATTAACGCCATGACCAACGGCTGGGGCACCTTCAAGGAGTACACTATGACGCTCCACCTCAGTGCAGGTTCCAATACCATCGAGATGTATAACGAAAGCGGATGGATGCCGAATGTGGACTATATGAGCCTCGAGAAAGTTGGTGAGAACACCATCAATACCCGCCGATTGGAAGAGATAAGAATGCAGCTTTCAGTCATGGCAAACAACAACCAACTGACCGACCGCTTGCATCAGGACATAGAAAAACTGCTCCAACGAGCAATGTCAAACTCGCTCTCAAACAGTCAGATAACGTCTCTCATCAGCGAGGTCAAGACCATGCAAAACACCATCAGTCAGATCCTGCCACTCCTCGAAGAATACCGATTCTGGAGAGAGTATGCGGAAAAGAACGTGAATGCAAGCCTCGAATCATCTGCACTCAACACATTCATCTCGAAGTTAACGAGATGCGACGGCACTCTTTCCAGAGCCAACACACAGAGTCAGGTGGACAGCGCCCTGAGTTCTTTGAAGTCGGCTATTACGACGTATCTGAAGAACACAAATGCCGTGCCTAAATATGGCGAATATCTCGACATGACGATGTTTGTCGTCAACCCTGACTTCTCTGTGAAAGAGGGATGGGAAGGCGAGCCAACCTACCGCGATGGATGCGCCGAAGGGTATAACAAAGCGTTCGACATCTACCAGATTCTCTCGAACATGAGGCCAGGAGTTTACACCGTGATGTGCAATGCTCTGTACAGACCGAAGAGTAACGACGGTGGTGCAGCCTACAGAGCAGGCACGGAGAACATTCAGGCCTACCTTTATGTGAACGATGAAAAAGTGAAGGTGAAATCGCTTTATTCAGAGGTTTGGCCTGATGCATCACAATATGGTTCGGTAGACAACAGGAATGGCTATCCACACAGCATGCGTGCAGCAGGCATTCGCTTTGCCGAGGGATGTTATCAGAACGTGTTGGAGTATACCTTAGATGCAAAGGGAACGCTCAGGTTCGGACTTAAAGCTGAGACAGGTGGCAACGATAATTGGTGCTGCTTCGACAACTTTGTGCTCTACTACCAAGCAACCCCCGACTTCTACGACGGGATAGAACAGGTGAAATCCTCAAAGAAAAAGAACGCGAGGACTTATAGTATTCAAGGCTACGAAGTGGATGAAAGCCAGAAAGGCCTCGTTATCCGAAACGGCAAAAAGATACTGAAGAAATAACGTCACCTGCGAGAATCGAAAACATCACACGTGACGATTGCAAACAGACTCCGTTAAGAACAACAACGCTGGCTGGATGTTTGAAAGAGTTATTTGCACCTTTTGTTCAATCGGCATTCTTTCGCCTATCATCTAACGCAAACCTTGCTTTGCTCGGTATGACCATCCTTATAGCGTACAACTTTGATATGTTCATGGACAAGGTCATCAACCACAGCCCTGTCCTCACGAATGATATTCATACAAGTCCCCTCCATCTGGGGATAGTATATTCTATATATTGTATCGAGAGCATCTGGGTCTTTCTCCTTCGCTCTCTGAATTAAAGTATCTAAATCCATACAGCAAATGAGGCCATTATGAATAGCCCCATATATATAGATACATTTTTACAGCTAAAGACTGCATGGACTGGCAATTATTTCAGTTTTTCCTTGTCGACAAGGGCTATTCTTTGCCTGACTTCGGACCGGAAATTGTTCTAAACCTTTCTTGAACTCTCTTGTGTGAATTGATGTGTCCCGGTTACTTCGGGGCTTCGCCTTCTGTATAGCTTTCCAGATAGAGTTGCTCGCCATTATAGACGGCATACGTGAACTGCGAAATCCAGTCGCCTAGGACGAGGACACGTGTCTGATGAGTCAGTGCAAGGTCGAGTTCGATATGCCGATGACCGAAGATAAAGAAATCAACATCGGGATGCTCACTTAAGTATTGCTTTGCAAAGATTACCAACGGCTCCTTGTCTTCACCTTGATAAGGAGGTTCGCTTCCATCCGAACTATGCTTTAATCGACTGTGTTTTGCCCAATTAAGTCCGAAAGGTATTCCAAAGGCGGGATGCAACCAACGGAACAACCATTGACAAGTTTTGTTGTGGAAGATGCTTCGAATGAGTTTGAACTTCCAATCTCTATCGCCCAGGCCATCGCCATGAGCAAGGTAAAAAGTCTGATCCCCTATGTCGAAAGTGAGGGCGTTGTGATGGAGAATCATTCCGCATTCCTTCTCTAAGTAGTCGAGACACCATATGTCGTGATTGCCTGTAAAGTAATGCACCTCCACACCCATATCGGTCAACTCGCTAATCTTGCCGAGGAAACGTGTAAATCCTTTCGGTACAACTGTTTGATATTCAAACCAGAAGTCGAACATATCGCCAAGCATATAGATGGCTCCTGCCTTGTCTTTTATCTCATCGAGAAAGCGGACAAGACGTCGTTCCTGCTGTCGACTGTGCTTGACTGCAAGACATCCCAAATGGGCATCACTTATAAAATAAACGTTCTTCATAGAAATCCCAGCTCCATTTTTGCTTCTTCGCTCATCATGTTCTTGTCCCATTCCGGCTCAAAGACAAGGTTGACTTCGACCTTCTCGATGCCTGTGATGGTTTCCAACTTCTGTCGCACATCCTCAACAATAAAGTCTGCTGCAGGGCAATTGGGAGCCGTAAGCGTCATATCGACACTCAGTACGGTATTGTTCTCGCTGAGTTCGATGCGATAGATGAGTCCCAGGTCGTATATATTGACAGGTATTTCAGGGTCGAAGACAGTCTTGAGTACCTCAATAACCCGTTCCTGCATTTCTAATTCACAATTCATAATCCTAAATCCTAAATCTCTAATCCGTTTACAACTTTCCGTTATCTTGATAACTGTAATAGTCGTCACCAGCAAAGATGATGTGATCCATAAAGCGAATGCCTACAGCCTGACAGGCTTCTGAGGCTTTCTTCGTCAGATTATCGTCTTCTCGGCTTGGGGTAGTTCTGCCGCTTGGATGGTTGTGGCAGAGTACTACGGCAACTGCTTGACCGAGAATTGCTTCCCTCAAGAGGCAACGAACATCGACCGAAGCACCTGCTATTCCACCTCGGCTAAGCAAGGTCGAGCCCTTGACTCCCATTCCTTGATCGAGCAGAAGAAGGTGACATTCCTCTATCGGCAAGTCCTGCATTTTGTGTTTGAAGAACTCGAAAGCATCGGCAGAACTGCTGATGTGCATACGCTTCGGCAGGTTCTCTTTCAGACGTTGGTTGGCCAGTTGGCAGGCAGCCACTATTGTCACAGCCTTTGCTTCACCGATACCCTCATAGCGCATCAACTCCTGGACGGACGCTTTGGCAAGCGACATCAGGCTATCTCCATAGTCAGCAAGGATGGTTCGCATGATATCCACAGCCGACTTGCCTGGCACACCGCTTCCTATAAGGATTGCTAGCAGCTCGGCTTTGCTGAGAGAACTTGCTCCATTCGCAAGCAATCTTTCGCGAGGACGGTCTTCAGGAGCCCAATTCTTGATGCCTTTCATCGTTAAATATCTGTTGTCGGTAGTCCGTTGTCTGTTGTCCTTATTTGTAGAAATTATCTTTAAACGCCTGCAGTTCCTCGTTTCGGCCGCAAACACACCTCAGCCACCAGGCACG
>JAGCXU010000140.1 GCA_017961145.1 Bacteroidaceae bacterium
AGATTACTAAGGAAATGTACGACGCACTGCAAGAAGCATTCAAGGCATTCTTGGCAGCTATGGTCGATCCTACAGAATTGCGTAATGCAATGGCAGCTACCGCCAATGTTACTAAGGGTGTAGCTGAAGGTACAAATCCTGGCTATTGGGCAGATGCTAGTATCGCTGAAGACTTCGACGCTCTGCGTGCAGAAGTTGAGGCTTACAACAAGGCTGGCCGTTACAATGCCGTACAGAACCACAAGTATGCTGTAATGCTCAAGGCAATGGAAAAGAGTGTTATGGAGAAAGCTAATCCTGTTGAAACCGACAAGTGGTATCGCATCATGTACCCAACAGAGGAAATGTTCGACGCTTACGGCTTTGGTAAAGATGGTGGCGACAATTGTAACGACCTTGGTGATGACCAGAGAACTTTGTGGGGCACCTTCGTTACTCTTGGTGCTGAAGTTACCGAAGAAAACACAGAGATCAACGAAGATGGTGAAGAAGTCACCACAACGGTTAAGCACATTGAGCCAGTTGCTCTGGAAGACGTTCGCGAAAGTACCCGTTTGTTCTTCGCAGCAGACGATGAGATTGAGGAACCCGATTTCAGCATGTTCCGTTTCGTTGAAGTTGAGCCTGCAGAAGAAGCTAATGACTATGTAGCTCCATTCATGGATGCCAAGGAGAATATGCTGATGGCTCTCGACATGAATACTACCTACACTCAGGGCGAGCCTCTGATCACTGAGGCTTCTCAGTTCTCAAGTAACGCTTCTTATCCTGGCAACGACGGTCAGAAGCTCGAGACAGGCTGTCTTATCGACAACAACTTCTCAACCTACTGGCATAGTGATTACGGCAGAACTTTCTGTGCAGTTCCTTATCTGCAGATTGCTCTCAACGAGCCCGTTTCCGGTCTCATCCAGGTTTATGTAGGACGTCGTAACGCAGGAAACGGTCACCCCGTTCGCATGTTTGTTCAGGGCAGCAATGATGCAGAGGCTTGGACCAGCATCGGTTACATCGAGCTTCCGTACGTTGATGTCAACACTCCAGCTACCAGCCAGGCTCTTGACCTCGGCGGCACATTCAGCCATCTGCGCTTCTCTATGACTCAAAGATATGGTACTGATGGCGGTAGCAATATCGAGTTCGATCCATTCGAAGAGAACATCACTGCTGATGACTACAACACGAAGTATACTTACTTCCACTGCTCTGAGTTCCAGATTTATCCTGTAACTGCCGATGCTGAGCTGAGTGCAAGCGGTAAGGCTCTCCAGCAGGCATACAACACAGCCAACAAGGTTGTCCTCAAGGATGCTACTGCTGAGGATCTCGCAGCTGCTGCACAGGCTTACAGATCTTATCGCGCTGAGGTCAATGCAGCTGAAGGTAAGGACATCCTGCCTTATGGCATTGACAAGGCTCAGCCTACCTATGCAATCCAGAACAAGGCTACAGGTCTCTTCGTCTATGTTGACGGTACAGGCAACCAGAACAACCTTTACACAAGGACTGTTCCTACCGTTGTTACCTGGAAGGCTATCGGATATCAGAGAAGCTTGATTAGTGGTAAGAACCTCGAAGGCGTAAGCACCAACAACCTGCACGCAGGTGAGTCTAACCGCAGATTCTGCACATGGACTTCTACAGAGCCCACCACTAACTCAGGTCTCATTATCTGCGAGGCTGAAGAAGAGTATGCAGCTCCTGCAGAGTTCACCTTCTTTAGAGACGTTAAGCCTGGTAGAATCAATGGATGGTGCAGCAGTGTAGATCTTGTCAACAAGGGTGAAGGCATCGCTTACACACCAGTTGGTCAGTACACTACTGAAGACGAAGGTACCTTCCTCGCCGTGAACGAGATTGAGACCATTCCTGCAGGTGAGCCCGCATTCTACATCTTCTCCGATACAACAAACTATGATGCAGAAGACGAGTATGTTGAGCCCATGCAGTTCACTATCCCCGGTAATTCTAAGGTGGCAACGAAGGGTGTAACAGTCAATGGCGTGATTGGTAGTCTTATTAACCACACGCTTCCTGCACACGAGATTTACTTCTCTGGCAACGTTGCGAAGTGCATTGGCTCTACTGGTTACTATCTGAGCGGTCCTTGCATTGCATTGGATATCGACAACTGCCCGCAGGTTGATCCGTTCGGAACTTACGACTTCAGCATCTTCCTTGGTGGCGCAGCTACCGATGCCGCTACTGGCTTGAAGGATATCTCCTCTACAATCGAGAAGATTAGCCAGCGTGGTGATGTTTACAGCATTGATGGCAAGCTGCTCATGACTGGTGCAAACCTCAACAGTCTGAAGACCTTGGGTCGTGGCATGTACATCCTCAATGGTGTAAAGGTATATGTAAAGTAAAACCATAATCTATCGATAGAGGGAGTTTCCTGGGAGTAACCTGGGGACTCCCTTTATTTTTCATTAAACATGAAAGACCTGAAGATTCTTTTACTGATAGCAAGCCTTGTGCCTTCTCTTGGCGCTTTAGCCCAGATAGAAGAATATAAACTGCCCGATGGCAAGGTAGTGAAGATAGACCGTAGTGTCTTTCCTGACCTCCGGTATGATGCGACGCTCAAGGCTAAGCCTGCCGATTATGTGGCTCGCAGAAAGATGCGAAAGGCAAAGGGACAGATACAGTTGCCTCCTTTCGTTTACAACGGACAGGACAAATACTTCCCGCCTATCTTCAATCAGGATGGTGGCAGTTGCGGTTCGGCAGCAGGTGTGGGCTATCAGTTCACGCATGAGATAAACAGTTATCGCGATGCCGATGCTTCTTTGCCAGAGAACCAGTATCCTTCGCACTTCACTTGGCTGATGGCTTATCAGACCAGTACGACAGAGGGAATGGCAAAGTCGATAGGTATTCCCAACGTTCCCACTTATGGCGGACGAACTTATAGCAGGCTCTTTGGCCCACAGACGCATGATGACCCCGATTATGGCTGGATGCAAGGCTACGACAAGTGGTACAGTGCCATGTGGAACAAGTCGGCTTACGACTTCAATCTTAGTCCCACCAATACTCCTGAGGGCAGACAGGAACTGAAGGAGTGGCTCTACAATCATAGTGGTGACGAGACGATGCATGGAGGCGGAGTGGCAGGCATCGGTGTGGCAGCTTATGGCACATGGGCAGCCATTCCCACTTCTGCTGCGAACAGAGATGCGGGTGTAGTCGGCATGAAATACGTGAAGAAGTGGGGCGATACTTTCAATCATGCTCTCACTGTTTGCGGATACGATGACCGCATCGAGTTCGACCTTGATGAAGACGGTGTGGTTGGCGAGGTGGAGGAAGACGAGGTAGGAGCTTGGGTTATTGCCAATTCCTGGGGCGACGGATGGGAGAACAGAGGCTTCATCTATTGCCCTTACAAGTACAGTTTTGCCGTAGATAACGACACATGGACGTGGACGCCTGGAGCCTACGTGATTCGTCAGGATTACCGTCCTTTGCGAACGATAAAGATTCTGATGGATTATTCGCGTCGAAGCGAGCTTTTGCTTTCTGCAGGTATTGCCGAGAATGTGAATGCCTCGAAGCCAGAGAAGACGATTCCCTTCGAGCATTTCCGCTATGCTGGCAACACCTTGAATGCCAGTCCTGCACCTGAAGTTCCCATGCTTGGACGATGGGTTGACGGCATGCACTACGAGCCAATGGAGTTCGGCTACGACCTTACGGACCTCACCTTCTCTGTGGACCGTACGAAGCCTTTGAAGTACTTCTTTATCGTCAAGACGAAGTCTGGTGCGATTGGAAGCGGACACATCTACAATGCCTCTATTATTAATTATGAGATAGAGAACGAGGGCGTGGAGATTCCTTTCGACAAGAATAATGTCGAGATAAGAAACAACGGACGCGAGACTGTCATCAGTGTTGTTGTGCCTGGCGAGCAACTCTATCCGCCAACGAATCTTGCCCTGGAGGAAGGCGTGCTGGTGTGGTCGGCTCCTCAGGCCTCCAGCCTTGCCCTTACGGGTTATCATGTTTACGAAGGCACGAGCCTTGTCGCTCAATTGCCTGTAAATCAGACTTACTACACTCCCGAGGAGGGAGCTTCCGAGGCCTTCACCGTCAGGGCAGTCTATGCTGCTGGAGAATACGAGCAGGAGTCGGCATCGTCGAATGCCGTTGTGCTTGAGATTCCAGAGCAGGGAGCTAATCAAATCGTCAATCTGAACGAAGGCAGCATCGTCATTCCCAATGCCATTTCCGAGATGCTTGGTAAGGTAACGATAGAGTTTTGGATGCGCAATGACAAGAATGTCAGCTATACGCATCAAGTCGGTCCCGGTTGGGGCACGTTCCTTTTCCACAACAGTAGCAGTGGCACGCTTTCCGTAGGTTGGAACAGTAGTGGTTCAGACCGATTGGATGTCTCTGGAGTCTTCACTTCCCTCAGGAAGTGGAATCACATTGCGATTGTCATCAATGGCAGTACCCTGACGCTTTACGTCAATGGTGTCCGAAAGGGTGCGATTACGTCGAGCACTTATTCTGGTCTGGTCGCTTTTGGTGACCTCCAGTTCGGCCGTACTGCCGACATCAACCAGTGGTGGATAGGTGGTTTGGACGAGATTCGTGTTTGGAAGACTGTCCGTACGCAAGCAGAGATAAGGAACAACATGCGTGTTCGTATTGCTGCTCCTGCTCTTCAGCCCGACCTGCTCGTTTATGTTCCGATGGAACCCATCGAGGTGGATGGCGAGACCAAGTTGCGCGAGTATGTCAGCGGCAAGCATGCCTATTTCCGTTCCATCGGGACTTGGGAGGTTGCTGAGGACGAGACTCCGTTCACTCAAGGCTCTGTGCCGACGCCAACTCTCAGCATTGCAGAGGAGTCGGGAACGCATGTGGCAGGTGTTCCGTTCCATTTGACGGCTCAGACCTCTTTGAGTGCCACCGGATGGACTTGGAGCGTGGCTGACACTTCGTTGCCAGTCTTGCATGGTATGAGTCCGACCTTCAATTTTGCAGAGGCAGGAACGTACAACGTGACTTGCGAGGTGACCTATGCCGACAGTACTACGCTTTCTGCCGAGAAGGAGATTTCCGTTTCTCAGGGCGAGGCTCCAGTGGCTGCTTTCGAGATATTGAACGACACACTTCCTGCAGGCGACCGCTTCAGCTTCATCAATCATAGTGAAGGCAGCGGATGCACTTATCTCTGGAGCATGCCAGAGGCGGAGGTCGAGGAGATTAACGGCACCAACGCCACGGCTCTCTATCCCACGACGGGTGTCTTCCAGGTGACGCTCACGGCCACGAATCCTTATGGGCAGAGCAGTGTGACGAAGCAGGTTGTGGTGCGCGAGTCGGCTCCGGCAGCTCGATTCGATGTCTCCAGCACAGCCATCTTGTTGGGCGATTATGTCCAGCTCATCGACGACAGCCGCTACAGTCCTTCCCAGTGGCATTGGGAGTTGAACAACGGCTGCAGGGCTCTGACCATCGACGAGCAGTCGCCCTATGTAGTTCCCTCTGCTCCAGGCATTTACGACATCAGTCTGAACGTGACGAACGATTTGGGCGACAATACCTTGACGCGCAAACGCTATCTCATCGTCAGCAACGATGACCCCCTGTCGTGCCTCAGTTTCACTGGTGCCGAGACGATGCAGCTGGCTTGTCCCTTCACCGAGGCGCAGAAGAACCTCACGCTCGACTGGTGGATGCGTCCCACCGACTATCAGGGCTCTGTGAGCATCCGCTCCACTCAGGGAAGCCTCTCCACTTCTGTCGATAACACTGGCATGCTCACCCTCACCTTGGGGACAAGGACGGCACAATCCCTCGAGAGTTATGTCATCAGAGACGAGTGGCACCACTACGCAGTCACCTACGGCTCGGGCAATGTCAAGTTCTATCGCGACGGAATGCTCTTCTGCACTTCCAGCAGCCGCCTCGCCACCACTTTCCCAGCTCTGGAATCCATCGTCGTGGGCGAAGGCTTCAAGGGGCAGATGGATGAAGTCAGGTTGTGGAACGCCACGCTCAGTGCTGAGCAGATAAATGCTTACTGCAACCAGCACATCGAGGATATCGTGGCGGCTGAAAGCGACGGACTGCTGCTCTACTACGACTTCAACCAGAACGGAGGCGATGTGGAGGACCGCACCTCGGGCGGCTTCGATGCCCAGCGCATAAACTTCGGACCTGATGGCGATGCCTGGAACTCCGCTCTGGGCGTCTTCACGCTCGACACGGGAGCCCTCATGCATGGCGACATCTCCGAGAAGTACCTCACCAATTACAAGAACCCGTACCTCACGGCATCGGGCACTGTCAATCCCAACAATAGCAGTCGTTTCCTGAAACTTCTGATGCGCAACACACGTTCCAGGTGGCAGGACAAGAACTCCATCGTCAGGGGCAACATCACGACGGGAGCTCATATCGACACCAGTCACCACAGCGATATCCAGTTCGAGACACAATGGAGCGGCTTTGCCACGCCACTGCTCGACTACCGCCTCTGGCAGCCCGTCACCCTGCCTGCTGGCCGCTACCGCTTTAGCGTCATTCTGGGCGATGTGGACGACCCGCAGACCAGCGTCGTCATGGCTTCGGAAGGCAGCACCCTGGTGAGCGAGGCGGACAGCCTGCAGATACTTGCCAAGGCGCCGATGGGCAATCCCGTCATCAGTTTCGAGCTGAAGGAGGAGAAGGAAGTCTCGCTCGGCGTCATCGTGAACCTGACCGGTCAGGCCAGCTTCGGCATCCACGCCTTCAAGCTGGAGGGCGTCACCATCGAGCCCCTCACGCCCGAAGACCCCACCGGAATCGGGGGAGTTGACGCTAACCCTAACGCTAACCTTAACCTTAACCCCGTCAAGGGCATCTACGACCTCTCCGGCCGCAAAGTCCAGACCCTCAAGCACGGCATCTACATCCAGAACGGCCGCAAGGTGGCTTATTAGCTAAAGCATACAGAAAAGCCCCTGCCGAGTAAAGCAGAGGCATTTCTTAGTTTAGAGTTGGACCCCCACCAACGACGGCGAGATACGCCCATCGGCAAAGGAACTTGACGGCGGTCGCTTCTGGACGATGCAAGAGATACGAGAATCGATGGGGAAGGGACTACTGACCCCAAACTTCGAGAGGGAGTTCAAAAGATGCTTTGAGAAAGAACTGACAAAAGATTAGAATATGGCATACACAAGATTAGAGCAATCAGAGGAGTCACAGCGTGAAGAGCTAATCCGAAAGATAGAGGCATCCGTAAAGAGCATGTCTATACGTGAATTGGAAGCCTTGTATTATGAACTGAGTACAAAGAACTATATAAACGAAAGAGTATGATTTTAACGACAACCCCACAGATTGAAGGCCATCCCATTCGCGAGTATAAGGGATTGGTAACAGGAGAGACAATTATTGGCGCAAACGTAATCAAGGATATCAAAGCCAGCATTAAGGACTTTTTCGGTGGACGTTCCGGAAGTTATGAAAAAGTTCTTATAGAGGCAAAAGAAACTTCCTTGAAAGAGATGACAGAACGCGCTCAGTCAATGGGAGCCAATGCCATCGTAGGCATAGACATAGACTATGAGACTGTTGGCGAAAGTGGCTCCATGCTCATGGTTGCCACCAGTGGCACAGCTGTAGTTATCTGATTTGACTTCAATCCATGACGTTAAAACAGATAACAGCAGCCACAGCCGATGAGCAGATAAAACAGCTTTACGAGACCGCATTTCCCGAGGAAGAGCGAATTCCCTGGGACGACCTCATGCGGCTTATAGAAGAGATGCATCTAGATTTCACGGCCTATTATGACGATGAAACCTTCGTAGGCTTCACTATCATCTATCCCAGGCCATCGTTCACTTGGTACTGGTATTTTGCCGTGCGAGAAGAACTGCGCGGCAAAGGCTATGGTCAGCAGATACTCAGCAATGTGATAGAGCGTTATAAAGGTCAAACGACCGTCTTTGACATGGAATCGCCTCGCCAGGAATGCACCAATACTGAGCAGCGCAAGAGCCGCCATAGGTTCTATCTTCGGAACGGCTTCAGGGATACCAATGTCTATCGCAGGTTCGAAGAAGTAGAGATGACCATCATGATGATGGGTGAAGGCACATTCACCATAAATGACTGGGAAGACCTTACGGGCGAGCTGAAGCAGTTCTGGAATTGGGAGGAGAAAAAAGCCACATAAGACAAGCATGACACCAGAACAACTTATAATCATCTATCTTGTTGCCATCAATGTTGTTACATTCTTCATGTATGGCATCGACAAGTGGAAAGCCCAGCATTCCAAGTGGCGCATCCCCGAAGCAACCCTAATAGGCTTGGCAGTCATCGGCGGCAGTATAGGCGCTTGGCTGGGCATGAGGGCGTGGCATCACAAGACCATGCACAAGAAATTCCAGTTCGGCATCCCTTTGATAATCCTTGCTCAGATAGCATTGGTAACATGGATGATCAGCGAGAATTATTTCCAATAGTTGACGAAAGCGGACAGGTGGTAGGCTCTGCCACGCGAGGCGAGTGTCATAGCAGCTCGAAGTTGCTGCACCCAGTCGTGCATCTGCATGTGTTCAACTCTAAAGGGGATGTTTATTTGCAGAAAAGGCCGGAATGGAAGGACATACAGCCTGGCAAATGGGACACAGCCGTAGGCGGACACATAGACTATGGCGAGACTCCCGAAGAGGCACTACTCCGAGAAGTACGTGAAGAATTAGGCATCACAGACTTTGTGCCCGAGAGAGTTGACAAGTATGTGTTTGAAAGCAGCCGAGAAAGAGAGTTGGTATATGTCCACAGAACCGCCTACGACGGCGAGATACGCCCATCGGCAAAGGAACTTGACGGCGGCCGCTTCTGGACGATGCAAGAGATACGTGAAGCGATGGGAAGGGGAGTACTGACCCCAAACTTCGAGAGTGAGTTCAAAAGATGCTTTGAGAAAGAACTGACAAAAGATTAGATTATGGCATACACAAGATTCGAGCAATCAGAAGAAGCGCAGCGAGAAGAACTGATACGAAAGATAGAGGCATCCGTAAAGAGCATGTCCATACGTGAACTGGAGGCTCTATACTATGAACTGAGAACAAAGTTCCGCCTGAGCCTGAGCGAAGCGAAGAACTATATAAACGAACGATTATGATTTTGTCAACTACCACACAACTTTGTGGGCAGACATAATAGTTTTGAAATAATAAAACATAATAAACATGGAGGTGCTGGTTACAATTGAGAAAGCAAAAGATGGCAGCTATTGGTGTCAGACAGAGACTGAAATACAAGGAGGCTATCTGACATCCACGGGCAGAACCATTGAAGAAGCAAAGGAAAACTTGAACGAATGCCTTGCAGAAGCAAAGGAGGATTTGGAGAAGGAAGGCAAAGTTCTTCCGCAAATACAATTTGTTTTCAAGGAAGAATAAAACTGGATATTTAACATTCCCCAGATAATAGTGAATTAGATGGTCCTTGTATAATGGATAATCATAAAAAAATGAAAAGAAAGATATTGATATCATTGATATGTGTTATTGTCCTTATACCAATTGGACTTTTCTCCAGGCATATCAGCTGGTTGCCTAAAGAGACAGGTGATGCACTCTGGGCTATGATGGTGTTTTGTTTCTGGCGTATCATCTTGGTCAAAAGCAAACTTCAAACAGTAGCCATTGTCAGCCTGGCACATTCTTTTATAGTGGAATTCTCGCAGCTGTTACGTTGGCAATGGCTTGTGTCATTCCGAAACACATTTGTCGGCCACATGATGTTGGGACAAGGTTTCCTATGGACAGACCTTGTGGCTTATCTGACAGGGATAGCTGTCATTTACTGTATATTTAAGGTATTTGAGAAGGAACTGACATAAGATTAGATTATGGCATACACAAGATTCGAGCAGACAGAAGAAGCTCAGCGTGAAGAACTGATACAAAAGATAGAGGCATCCGTAAAGAGCATGTCCATACGTGAACTGGAGGCTCTATACTATGAACTGAGCACAAAGAATTATATAAACGAAAGGGGAACCTCATGATGAGATTCCCCTTTTGTCCTCTTTCGAGGCATATAGAGATTTGAAAGTACTTTTAGCGACGACCAGAGCGGACGATACCACCACCGCGGCTGCTACTGTTGCTTTGAGCCAAAGCGCGATTATTGCTTGAAGAGTTCCTGGAAACAGAGCCATTTCCGTTAGCCTTCTTGTCATTACCACGCTTTCCAGTCGGCTTAGTTCCGCCTGCGCCTGAGGCGACAGCCGAAGAACTATTCCTATCAGCATAGAAGCGGTCAGACTTTTTGTTGTTGCCACCCTTGTAGCTTGAATAGCCCTTTGGATTGCCTTTGTAGAAGTGGTTCTTGTTCTTGTAGTGATTGTACACAACGAACGTCCAAGAACCTTTCTCCCAATTCAAAGGACGATAGAAATAGTTCAGCTTCAGGTACTTCTCATATTGATAAGCCGTCAGCACATACTTCAGGTCGTTGTTGCGGCGGTTCCACCATTTGCCATAGGCATCGCTGTAACCGTTCACACTCATCAGGTAGTCCAGATTGATTTCGTAAACGTCATCAAACTGTGCAGCTGTCAGGTTCAGCTCATAGGCCATCTTATCCGAGAGGAAAAGAGCCTCGCGCTTAGCCTCGTTATAGCTCATTGCTTTGGCAGAGATAGTCATGACCATCATCATTGCCATCATCATAATCTTCTTCATAATCGTGTCTCCTATCTTTAGAATGTTAGACATTTGTTTTTGAATCACAATGCAAAGGTCGTGCATTTTCTTGGTATTATAAGAAGGAGAAAGCCTAAATGCGCAGGGGTATTTCCCTAAATTGCCTTAGGAGAAATCCCCGTGAGAACTTAACTATAAGGACAACTTTACATTATTCCTCCCGAATCCACCATTCCTCCAGAGTATTCACCTTGGGGGATTTCTTATCTAAAAAAAATGCAAGTTCCTAATCTGTAAAATTACGTTTGTTTTATAAAATTTTAGATTCGCAAAGGTAATTTAATTACATTTTTTGTTCTTTTGCGCTTTAAATATATTAAATATGTAGGAAAAAGAAAGAACAAATTATTTGCTTAACACAAATATTTCATATATTTGTAGCACGAAGCGAAATAGATAGTTTCGTATTAAATAACACAATTAAAACTATTTATTATGGCACAAAAGCATATAACGATAAGTACTTATGAATGTCTATGAAATATGTACACATAATTCTAATCATATTTTTATGGTCGCTATCCGCTTAGATGGACACTATACTATACCTGCACAATATTATGATGATAAATAAACACTGTGTCTGCTTTATCTTATTGACACTTGTGTCATCATTAGCATATACTCAAGAGCCTCTCGATTCGGCTTTCTGGGATGCTGGGAAATAAGACACATTAGGTGTGCTTTCCATTAAGCCCGTTCGGAATCCAAAGAAGTTGATTAAGCAAGTAATGAAACGATTCCAAACTGACTTGCTGCAAACGCATAGTGCTAGGCGATATCTTGTGGAAGGAACCTTCCAAAAAAGTCCTCGGTCCCCTTCATTCTCAGCCAGTTGTCTATATTCAGTTGAAGGCGACAATGGACTCGAAATTATGGGACCATCACAAAATATTATAACTTCGAAACTTGAGTTGTTAAGCTATGAAGGTCCAGACAGCTTAACCTCGCAGGATAGTACTACATTAATAAGTATTCTACGAGATTTACTTCTTGCAAGCCCAGCTCATCGGAACAACGAGTACGACGATGGATATTACCGACAAGCACCATTTGTATATTATGAAGAAACGAATCGGTTGTATGATAATAAGGCCTATGAAATAAGCTATGGCTCAGGCAGAGGACTATACCGCATACACCTCACCAGAAAGAAGAACTGTGAACTTTATAAGTCAGGTGACAGAGAGCATTGGCATGGTAATGTAAATTTCACAGCATATTTCGATCGTAGTACCTTACGAATAACACAATTCAAATGCGATTTTGTATTTGTTTCGGAGGAAGAAGAAGATCCTTGTGCTATTGGTGCCTTTTCCTTTCACTACCTAATTGATTACGACGAGGAAGGAGGAACGCCACTCCTTAAAAGAATTAGTTTTGCTGAAGAAGGTGATTGGAGAACCATAACAGGAACTATACGTAGAATTGACTCACAATAGAGCCAAGGGAAACAGATAATATCCTTCTCCAGCGACAACTCCCCGCTGCGGCACACTTCTGCAGCGGGGATTGTTGTGTCCTTTTGATGCTTTTGCTTGGGAATAAAAGAAAATATTCAATTTTCTTTGTATTTCGCTCACTTATTCGTAACTTTGACCTGCGGTCTTAGTTACTCCCGCTCGACAATAAAAATAAATTTAGATTTATTTTGTATTGTTCTCACTTATTCGTAACTTTGCAGCAGATTAACCCTAAAATACAAGCATTATGAAAAAGACAACTTTGACTCTTCTTGCAGCCGTGTCACTACTGATGTCGAGCTGCTTCTCCACCGGTTTCGGAAACACCGGTGTCGCCAACACAGCCAATACCGGAAATGTCTGGGGCAGTGTGCTGGGCAGCGTGCTGACGAATGTGCTGCTGGGCGGAATGACTTACGACCAGTCGGGCATCCTGGGCAGCTGGAGCTACAATGGTCCGAGTGCGGCCTTTACGACGCAAAAGACTCTGACAAATGCTGGAGGCAATGCCGCCGTTTCTAACATTACTTCTTCGCTGGCAAGTAGCTACAACAGCATTGGCATCAACAGTAACAACACCTCTTTCTCGTTCCTCGAGGGCAACAAGTTCTCGGCCAAGGTGAACGGTATCCCATTCGGTGGTACGTACACCTATAACCCTCAGAACGGTGAAATCTCGCTCAAGACGGCTACGGAGACCATTAAGGGCAATGTGACAAAGACGCAGCAGGGTATGGGACTGATGTTCGACGCCTCGCAGATGGCCAACATCCTCCAGAAGGAGGGCAAGGTCAGCAATACTGCTGCCGTGCAGGCTGTCAGCAAGCTCGCCAAGAGTGCCAATGGGGCTCGTGTGGGCTTCCTGCTTACGAAATAAATCTTTCTGTCAAGGGTGAGCGTGCCCTAAAAAACGTGCTGAATCATGAAGAAACTTCTCCTCTTGCTGCTTTTGCTGGTGGGTACTAAGGCCAGTGCCCAGAACCCCGACAGCCTGACTTTTGCTGTGCTGGGCAATTCGATCTCGACCTACTACGACTACCTCCCGTCGGGCTATGCCATCTACTACGGACAGGACCGCGAGAAGACCTATGGTTTCCAGGTGAACGATACGTGGTGGATGCAACTCAGTCGCATTTCTGGCCTCACTTTTCTGGCCAACGCTTCGTGGAGTGGCAGTCGTGTGGCTGCCGATGTGCTCAACAGTAATGCGCCCTTCCTGAGCAGCCATCGTGTGACGGCTTTGGGCAGGGCTGGCAACCCGGACTTCATCTTCATCGCCGGAGGTACGAACGACTGGAATGTCGCCAAGGTGCCTCTCGGTCAGTATAGGACCGAGAACTTCACGGACTCCGTCTCGTTCCGCGGAGCCTATCAGCGACTCCTGTGGAAACTCACGAAGAAGTATCCAGAGGCAAAGGTCGTCTGTCTGAGCATCTTCCCAAGAGGAAACGGCATCAACGAAAAGAATGCGCAAGGCTGGAGCCAAGCCGATGCAAATGCCAGCATCAAGTACATCGCCGAGCAATTCGGCCAATACTATGTGGACTGCACCACTGTGCCTTGGGCAAACGACTGGAACGCTTCGACTTTCGACAGACTCCACCCAACTGCCTACGGCGGCACCCAGCTTGCCACACATATCTACAACAAACTGATCAGCCAGCACATCATCACAAGAGACCTGAAACGCTCGGACGAGGTGACGGAGGCTGAACGGCTGCTCGACATCAGTTTCACGGCAGAAGGTATTGTCAATCAGGGCACTTTCCCTGCCAAAGTGGGCAGACATGGCTCTCCAGCCACCTTCTACGATACCCGCAACGATGTGTACTACGGCTGCACGAAGGCAAAAGCCGCAGACTACTACTATGCGGCTTACGACGAAGAGACCACTCTGGCAGATGCTTTTAGCGGCAATGTCACTTGGGAACTGCTCGTCCGTCTGGATGGAGTGGCAGACCACTCTGGAAACATCAGCAGGACTTGCATCATGGGCAACGAGGAAGGCGGCGGCGGTTGGGTCTTCTACAATTCGCCCTTGGCAAGCGCTTTCTCCTTATGCCACAAGAGCGGCGTGAAAAGTTCGGTCAAAAGCATTGTGGGCGACTCGATTCTCGTGGCAGGGAAGTTCTATCATCTGGTCGTGACGATGGACAGAACGAGCCACATCATGCGCTATTTCATCAATGGAAAGCTTGTCTGCACAGGCACTCGCGCTGGTACGGACATGGCTCTGCCCAAATGTGGAACGGTAAAGGGGCGCAAGGGCATGTGGATTTGCTTTGGAGGCGATGCTACGGCAGGTGCCTATACGGGAGGAGCGGAGAACTCTTCGGCTTGCAGCTTCGTCTTTGCAAGAATCTATGGTGGAGCCCTCTCGCAAACGGCAGCCCTGAATCTGTATAACGACGATGTCAAAAGGTTTACCGAACAGCAGACGCCATTCGATGCGGAACTCCTCATGGATATGCAAATCGTTCCTGATAGTGCCATCAATTTTGCACCAGCCTATCGCGAGAAACCCATCGAAATGGTGGGCGAGGTGCCCGTGAGGTACAATGCGGACATCAACCTCTACGAGTCGCAATTCAGTGGCGGAAAGAATCAGTTCTTCAAGTACTTCCTGGGGAACGAACCATCCATGATGAACCAGCTCTCGGATGCTTATACCCTGGAACTCTATTGCAAGAACGACACGTTGACAAAGACGCTGACCAGACCAATCGGCTTCCTGAACAGCTATGGTTTCGGCGTACAGATGAGCACCAAAGGCAACATCGCTTATTCCACTGTGACTCAGGGCAATAAGGCCGACGAAACGTTCGACAAGTCGCTCTGGACTTGGACACAAGATGGGAAACTCACCTCGGACTACACGCATTATGTCGTCGTCTATGACCGCAAGAACTTCTCCTCCAAGTTCTACATCAACGGCGAACTGGTTGCGAACCGCTGGCTGACTGGCAAAGAATGTCCTGTTTACGAATGGACGCCTTCGACGTGGTTTGCCATAGGCGGTGATGCAAAGGGCAACTACGATGCGGCAACATCGTTGGGCAGCTATCCGTTCTACGGAGAAGTGGCAATGGTGCGTCTCTATTCTCGCGCTCTTGACGATACAGAAATACAAAGCCTGCTCGACATCCTGACGCAGGAAAAGAGCTATACGCTTGGCTCGAATGGCTACGTTCCGGTATGTTTGCCCTACATCTATCAGGTTCCTGAAGGCTGTACTGCATACATCATATCGGAGATAGCCTCTCCAAATGTCACGTTGACTCCCATCGCTCGAGAAGGCGAGACAGTGCCCTACGGAACTCCTGTCTTAATCAAAGGCACAGCAAAGGCCACTATCACCTTGACGGCATTGAACAAGAACGAAGTGGACGAGAAAGACCTGAAGCCTCTGCCGCAGGAAAACCTGCTGGTGGGAACTTTCCCAGGCAAGAAACTTGCCGTAGGTGAAGGGTACTACATGAAAAACGCTAATGCGAACATCTATCGTGCCACAGCCACTGTCGCTTTGCCTGCATTCAGCTGCTATCTTCCCAGCGACGAGAGGAGAACATACCTGAAACTTGTGGAAGAAGATCCGACGGGCATAAATGACCTAAACACAAGCGCAGACGATAACCTGAACGAAGGTATCTACAACCTTTCAGGTCAGCGAGTCAGCAAAGCCAAGAAGGGCATTTACATTCAGGGCGGAAGGAAGATACTCGTTCAGTAAAGCGTCTTCTTTCCCTTCTGAACAACAATGCAGGCTGCCTTAGGGTTAACAATTTCCTGTCCTCCGAGGTTATAGAGCTTTGCCTCTGCTCCTTCGCCAAAAGGGCGGCGAACCGTCTTTATCGCATTAGGGTCTTCGTAGGTGATGGTAACGACATCGCCCTCCATAACCTTAGGAATCGCATAGACATTTCCGTCGTTGGCTGGAGTGACAATCTCGCCATTCAAGCGCACGACATAATTCCCTTCCTCCAGTTTACTATAACGGAAAGACAGAGGTTGGCCTGCATTGCTCTTGATAGTGGCACTTGTGAGCTTGCCTTCCTGCCAAGTCTCATCGACAACGAAATTGCCCTGAGCCTTCAAGCCAGCGACGCTACCTTCCTTCCAAGCCGAGGGTAGGGCAGGAAGAAGAGTAATGACATCGTCGTAGGATTGCAGAAGCATCTCGCAAATGCCGCTGGTACATCCATAGTTTCCATCAATCTGGAAAGGCGAATGCGCATCAAAGAGATTGTAGTAGCAACCACCATAGTTGCCCATCTCGATGACATAACTGCCCGAATGACGCAAAGCCAACGAGAGGTTCTTCCTGGCTCTGTCACCATCGAGGCAACGGCTATAAGTGTTTGTCTGCCAGCCCATTGACCACCCCGTCACATCACCATTGCGGGCAATCTGTCCGTTATAAGCCGCATTAAAGAATCGTATGCCACTTCTCGTCTGGCTGAATGCGCTGACCTGCGAGAAAGGATAGAGGCACATGAGGTGTGAGAGATGACGGTGACCAGGGTCGGAAAGAGGATTGTTCTTCCACTCGGAGATGCAGTCCTTACCATTGTACGTTTCTACCCATAAGCCTTTGTCGAAGTTGTCGTAAAGTTCCTGAATGGCTTCTATATCAGATTCTGTGAGTGGCGATTCGCTGCCAAGTTCCTGGTGTCCCTTCATTATCTCGTCCAGAAGCTCATAGCTTGTCTGCTGTCCGAAGGCAGTCACGTCGTTTGGACCATGCTCAGGACTGAACTCGTCTTTTATCTCGTAAAGCCCATTGTTGTCTTTCGTAGCGATAGACCTGATGAAGAGAGCGTTCTGATACATGACGGGAAGAGCTTTCTTCAGAAACTCCTTGTCCATCGTGTACTTGTAGTAGCGCCACAGATGCGAGCAATACCAGGCACCAAGTGTCTTCATAGAACTGTTGCCCCAAGTGGAGGTGCCTCCGAAGATATTGTTCTCCACGGCAACTGTCCAGCCCTTTGCTCCGCTCTTGATTTTCGTTGCAAACTGGTACCAGGGCGAGCCTGAACCTGGCGCTCCGAGGTCGAGAATGTGGTTGAGGAAAGGCAGATGCATCTCCGAGAGGTTTGCCGGATCGGCAGGCCAGTAGTTCATCTGCACATTAATGTCTGCGTGTATGTCGCAATGCCAGAAGGACGAGTTGCTCCTGTCGTTCCATATGCCTTGCAGATTAGATGGCGCGTGGATTGTCGTGTCGAGATTGGCACCAATCGTGAAGTAGCGTCCATATTGGAAATATAGCGCTTCGAGGAAAAGCCCGTCGCTACTTGTCTTGTTCTGCGCAGAAGCGTTGTAGAACTTGATGAGGTCTTCGGTAGTCATCGCAGAGGTGCCTCCAAGTTGCAGGCTGACACGATTCATCAGGGAACTATGCACTTCCTTATGGTCGGCGAGCAATTGTGTGTAACCTTTGTTGACAGCCTCATTGACCCGGGTATTGACGATTGAGGACAGGTCGGCTGCACTTGCCCCGCTCTTGCATCCAGCCTTGCTTGCGTCGTAATCTGTGGCCGCAGCCATATAGATGTCCATCCAAGTGGCATCCTTCACATAAATGCCTTCGTCCGAGACATTCATCGTGCCGTCAGTCTTGACTCTGAATCGCGTATTGTAGTAAACGATGTCGAGCTTTCCGGAGAATGTTGCAAAAGCCGTTCTGTCGCGCTCTGCCGTGTAAGTCACGCTGCTTGCATTGATTTGTTTGTCAGGAGCATAGGTGATGTTGAAAGCCAATTTCTCGGTACCTTCCGCTTCGTAATGGGCGACGAAGACTTTGTCGGTAGCGGAAGCAAAGTAGCGTCGATGGAAAGATGTCTGCCCATCTGCCGACTCGAAGTTAACGCCAGCGACACCATCGATGATGTCCAGGAAGCGATTGTACTTTTCGATAGGCTTGCCTTCGGATGCGATGGTAGAGAATGTGCCGCTCTTGTCTTTGACGAGGATAGAGCCAAAGTTCTGGAAGTAGCCTTGATTGCCTGAGTTCGTGGCAGTTCCGCTCCAAAGTGTCTTCTCGTTAAACTGTATATTGTCGCAAAGTACACCACCTCGAATGGTTGCGCCAATCTGTCCGTTGCCCATGGGAAGAGCGTACTCCATCCAAGTGTCGGCGACGCCTGTGGCTGTGGCTGGAGTGTCGTACCAAAGCGAGAAATCGTGAATGTCGGCTGGTCTGGTGCCTTTCTGGCCGACACAAAACTCCTCTGGCAAGACCTCGCCTTCGGCAATGAGATAGAGGATATTGTTGACATCGGCAGCCTGCCAAAGGCCTAATTCCACTCCCACTCCTGTTCCGCCCCATTGATTGAGGTAGCGATTGGTTTGTGACGAGGCGCCATTCCACGCAATCTCATACTTGCCGAGGAAGTTCGTGTTGGTCGTCGCTTCTATGGTAAATCCCTTGGCATCTGTGGCTTGTCGAGTTTTGAGGCGACTTCCATCGTAGTAGGCTCTGCGGCCAGAACCTTTGTTGACGAGTTGGAAGTTGTTTTCGTCACCTACCAGTTTCCACAATTGTGACTGCTCTCCATACTTTCTGCCTTGTGTCGTGATGTTCTTCGAGGCACCCATATCCTGCAGGACGAGGTCGGAGTTGGCGAAGGTTACGTAGTAGAAGTTTTCTTGTTCGTCGTTCGAGAAGTACTCTTCCGGAATGCCTTGAATGGTGAAGATGAAGCGCGAACCTGTATCCGTACTGCCTGCCGCATTGTCCCAATAAGCGAGGAAGTTGCCGCGTTTGTTCCAGTATTTGTTTGTCGAGCCGTGGTCTTTTATCCAGAAACCATCGCCGTTCTTGCCCATATCGAACTTCGTGACAACGGAAGTGTTTGTTTCTGCCACCATTTTAGCACGGCCGCTTGCTTCCGAACCTGACATTCCGAGGACATAGTTCTCTCCTCTTGCCTTGTTGTAGAACGAGTAGCCATCGGTCTCGTTGCCAATGAAAGTCCAGAGTCCTTTGTCGCTCGTGTCTTCTGTAGTATTGTTCAGAAGCAGATAGACTCCGCTCGTGTAGGTCGACTTGGTGCTGAGATAGCCACCATTTCCCACTTTGATTGTGTACCATTTGGCATTTGTGAGGTCGACTGCATTTGCCCAACTTGCGAGCAAAATGATGAGAAAAGAGGTGAAGAAGCGTTTCATGCGAGTTTAGATTTTATGGTGTTTGGCTCATCCTTCCCTTAGGAAATCGAGCATTTCGAATATTTCGTCTTTGGTTGCTTGCTGATTGATGCGGATGTCTCCTATGTCTGCCAGCAAGGTGAAGTTGATGGTGTCGCCCATGTTCTTCTTGTCGTGAGTCATGAGCTGGTAGATGTGTTCGTACTTTTTGCAGTCGATGTCGAAGCATCCATAGTGCTGCCTGATGAATTGTACCGTTTGGCGGAGCCTGTCCTTGGGGAAGTTGCATCGTACGACACTCAGGTAAAGTTCGCAGATGAGGCCGTATGCGACGGCGTATCCATGCAGGATGGTCCGTCCTTCTTCCATGGCGAGGCTCTCGATGGCGTGTCCTGCAGTATGTCCCAAATTGAGTGCTTTTCGCAGACCTGTCTCTGTGGGGTCTTGCTCCACGATGCCCTCCTTAATGGCCACACTCTTTGCCACGAGCGTTCCAAGTTGCTCGTAATCAAGCGTTTCGAGGTCGAAGCGAAGCAACCCGGCCCAGCTCTTCTCGTCGCTTATCAAGCCATGTTTGAGCATTTCGGCATAGCCGGAAAGCAAGTTCTCCTGATTGAGGGAACGCAGGAACTCGCTTGAGAGGATGACGGAGGCTGCCTGGTTGAAGACGCCAATCTCGTTCTTCAGCCCTCCAAAGTTGATGCCTGTCTTGCCGCCAACGCTTGCATCGACTTGGCTGAGCAGGGTTGTGGGGATGTTTACGTAGGCAAGTCCGCGCTTGAAGGTGCTTGCGGCAAAGCCTCCGAGGTCCGTCACCATGCCTCCTCCCAGGTTAACGAGGAGAGAATGGCGTGTTGCTCCACCTTGTTGAAGACCCTTCCA
>JAGCXU010000141.1 GCA_017961145.1 Bacteroidaceae bacterium
AACGACCCTGCAGAACCCACAGCAAAGCCCGATGGATACGTAGTTTATATGAAGAAGAATGGAGGTGATTTCGACAATGGACATTACGTGAGCGGCCACGAGTGCACCTATACAATGCCGGCTACGCCAAGCATCCTCTATAGTTTCCGCGTGGAAGCCGTCAACGAAGGTGGTGCCAGCATGCCGAGCGACGAGGTTTGTGCTGTCGTTTCTGAGACTACCGAAGCGCCTTCCGTCCTGATTGTTGATGCATTCCAGAGACTTGCAGGTCCTCTGCCTTTCGACACAGAAACGACTGGCGGCTTTGACTTCGACACCGACCCTGGCGTGATTGACGTAAAGACACCTGGTTATTGCGGACGTCAGATAAGCTTCGACAAGAGCCAATACGGCAAAGAAGTGGGCGAAGGCATGGGTGTGAGCAGCGACGAATGGGAGGGCATGTTCCTTGCCGGCAATACGCACAACTACAGCGTCCGTCATGCTCAGGACATCCTCACGAAGCACTACGACTGCAACATCAGCAGTTGCACACCCGCTCAGCTGCCCAACGTCGACCTTCGCGGCTATCGCATAGCCGACTTCATTCTTGGTGCTCAGAAAAACGATGGCTACTCCCTGACGCGCCGTAATGCCTTCACGCCCGAGATGCTTTCTGCCATCTCACAGCTGACGCTTCAGAACACCTCGATTCTTGTGAGCGGTTCCTTTGTTGGCAGCGACATGCACAATGCCGAGCAGGATGCTTTCATAGGCGAGAAGTTGAAGTTCCGCTATGTTGCAAACGTGCCGACGGACAGCATCTGCTCTGTGGAAGGACTGAACTACACGGCCACCATCTTTACCAATCCCAACGAGGAGAATTATTGGGTAAGGAGTACAGACATTCTGGAGGGCATCAATGGTGCGTTCAGCACAATGGTATACACATCCGGCAATCACTCCGCTGCAGTTGCTTACCCAGGCCCTGGCTATCGTGTTCTGGCATTCGGTTTTCCACTTGATTGCATCACGGAAAAGGCCACACGCCAAAGCATCATGAACATCGCTATCGACTTCCTGCTTGGGAAATAAACCAGAGACAATATGTATACGATACTTTGCAATATGAAGGGTTCGCGGCGGCTCTCTGTCGATGAAACCCACCTCCAGACCATCGACCGCTATTCCCTCTTTTCCGATTTGCTCGACAGCAATGGCATCGTTGAAGAGAGTGTCCTCGAGAAACTGCGACTGAACGTGCGCAGCTTACTTTCCCACGGAATGCCCGCCCCCGATCTGGTGGACTTTTGCGAACGCATCCTCTTCCACAACGACATGAAAGCTTTCGGATTGCATCAACTCATCTTGCTCTACATCGATTGGAAGAAGGAACAACTCGATACGCTGAAAGCCTCATTGAAGTCAGAACCTGAAGGTTTGGATTAATTGGATTCAACGCATTTTAATTACAACGATTGGCTGCCGACGACCAGGAAGGAGATGGACCTGCGTGGGTGGGATCAGGCTGATGTCATTCTCTTCAGCGCAGATGCCTATGTGGACCATCCTGCCTTCGGTGCGGCTGTCATTGGGCGTTTGCTCGAGGCAGAGGGCTTGCGAGTTGCCATTGTGCCGCAACCCGACTGGCATGGGGACTTTCGCGACTTCAAGAAGTTGGGACGTCCGCGTCTCTTCTTCGGCATCTCTCCAGGCTGTATGGACAGTATGGTCAACAAATACACCGCTGCACGTCGCCTGAGAAGCGAAGATGCATACAGTCCAGATGGGCGTCACGACCTTCGCCCAGAGTATCCTACCATCGTTTATACAGACATACTGAGGAAGCTCTTTCCGGATGTTCCCATTGTGCTCGGCGGCATTGAGGCAAGCTTGAGAAGAGTGATGCATTACGACTATTGGCAGGAACGCTTCCGCCCGAGTATCCTATGTGATTGTGATGCCGACCTCATCACCTATGGCATGGGCGAGAAGCCAACACTGGAACTTGTTCAGCGCCTTAATGAAGCAATCGATTGCTTCCATCCAAAACTATATTACGACGAGAATGGCGAAGCATGCATCACGAGGGAAATAATGCGCGAGGTGGTGGATGAGATGCCACATCAGATTGCTTTCCTGCGAAAGAGAGAAGAGATTCCTGATGGAATCACGCAGGACGACATTGTGCTCCATAGCTACGAGGATTGCCTGAAGCAACCCAAGCTTCATGCCGAGAACTTCCGACACATTGAAGAAGAAAGCAACAAAGTGCACGCTCAGCGACTCCTGCAACCTACTGGAGGGCGTTACGTGGTTGTCAATCCTCCATACCCTCCGCTCACGTCGGAAGAACTGGACCGCAGTTTCGACTTGCCATACACACGATTGCCTCACCCCAAATACAAAGGGAAACGCATCCCCGCTTACGAGATGATTAAATTCAGTGTGACGCTCCATCGAGGATGTTTCGGTGGCTGTGCTTTCTGCACGATAAGCGCTCATCAGGGCAAGTTCATCGTGAGCCGCTCGAAGGAGAGCATCCTTCGTGAAGTGAAAGCCATTGCCAAGATGCCCGACTTCAAAGGCTATCTGAGCGACCTTGGCGGACCGAGTGCCAACATGTACATGATGCGAGGGAAGCGAGAGGAAGTGTGCGAGAAGTGCAAGCGTCCGTCGTGCATCCACCCTGCCATCTGTCCGAACCTCAATGGCAATCATCAGCCTTTGCTCGACATCTATCGAAGTGTCGATGCATTGCCAGGCATCAAGAAGAGCTTTATTGGCAGCGGCGTTCGCTACGACATGCTCCTCCACGACTGGAAAGACGAAGCGCTGAATCGTGCTGCCAGAGAATACACGAAGGAGCTCATCACGAAGCATGTCAGCGGACGACTGAAAGTGGCTCCTGAGCACACCAGCGACGCCGTTCTGAACATAATGCGCAAGCCTTCGTTTTCCCTCTTCAGGGAGTTCAAAAGTATCTTCGACGCTACTTGCAGGAAGGCAGGATTAAGGCAGCAACTCATTCCCTACTTCATCAGCTCACACCCTGGTTGCACGGAGCGCGACATGGCAGAGCTGGCACAAATCACAAAGCAACTGGACTTCAAGCTCGAGCAGGTTCAGGACTTCACGCCGACGCCTCTCACCGTCAGCACAACATGCTGGGCTACGGGCTATCATCCCTACACGCTCGAGAAGATTTTCAGCGCTAAGACACCTGAGGAAAAGCGCAAGCAGAATAGCTTCTTCTTCTGGTACAAAGAAGAGAATAAGAAATTGAGAAAATAAAATATTTAAATAGTAATGCAAAGCGAATGGTTTGAATGCAAGGTCCGTTACGACAAGACCTTGGAGAGCGGTCTCTTCAAGAAGACCACAGAGACATATTTGGTAGATGCCCTCAGTTTCACGGAAGCCGAGAAGCGTTTCATCGAGGAAATAGAGCCCTTCATGTCGGGCGAGTTCATGGTGACGGATATTAAGCGAGCACGAATCTCCGACCTCTTCGACAGCGATGATTTGAACGACGACCACTGGTTCAAAGCACGCATCGCCTACATCTCCATCGACGAGAAGACTGCCGTGGAGAAGCGGACTGTACAGACTGCCGTTATCCAGGCAAACGATTTCCATCGTGCGCTTGCAAGACTTGATGAGGGCATGAAAGGCACACTTGGCGAGTGGGTCATCGTATCCATCACAGAAACGGCTATTGTCGATGTGTTCAAGTTCCGGGCACCGACCGAAGAGGAGCAACCCAAAGCAAAGAAGACAAATGACAAGTCCAAAGGAAAGAATAAGTGAAATCAAGCGGACCTTGCCCGAAGGTGTACGCCTCGTAGCGGTGAGCAAGTTCCACCCAGCCTCGATGATTCAGGAGGCCTACGATGGTGGGCAGCGCATCTTTGGCGAGAGCCATGTGCAAGAACTCGTGCAGAAGTACGAAGTGTTGCCAAAAGACATCGAATGGCACTTCATTGGGCACTTGCAGACCAATAAAGTGAAATATATTGCGCCCTTTGTAAGCCTCATTCATGCTGTCGATTCGGAGCGCCTCTTGAAGGAAATCGACAAGCAGGCAAAACGATGCGGACGCGTCATACCCGTACTCATGCAGGTGCACGTTGCTCAGGAGGAAACCAAGTTTGGCTTCCTTCCCGACGAACTGCTCGCGTTCATGCAGAGCGGCGTTTGGCAGCAATACGAGAACGTCAGCATAGAGGGCTTGATGTGCATGGCAACGAACACAGACAACGAGACCCAAATCGCCTCAGAATTCGAACAAGCAAAGGAATTGTTTGAGACTATAAAACTATCAACTGTCAACTATCAACTATTGGCTTGGAACACGCGTTCCTGGGGCATGAGCGACGACTACCCTATTGCCGTGCTGCACGGCTCGAACATGGTCCGCATCGGCAGCCTCATCTTCGGCGAAAGAGTGTACGGGTAAAGAAAATAAGGAAATAAGAAAATAAGAAAACAAGGACTCCCGCCACAGAGAAACTCACTCTGCTAAACGTGGCACGTTAAGACTGCAAACTTCACACGTTAAAATAGACAACTTCACACGTTAAAATAGACAACTTCACACGTTAAAATAGACAACTTCACACGTTAAGTTCAGCAACAAGGCACACCAAAAAGCCGCCCTAAAAAGGACGGCTTTGCTGTTAAGTGTAGAGGAAGCGTTTGATGCTCTTCTTTGGCGTCTTTTCGAACTCCTGCTCCATGACTTGGATGCTGAAGAGCTGAGCGTAACTGGGCAGGTTCGGATTGATTTCCTTGCGGTTCTGCTCCATGATGTTCTCGATGTCTTCTTGGCTCAGACGCAACTTCTTCACTTGCTCCTGATCGGGATAGACAAGTCCCACCAGTTTGTCCTCTCGCTGCACAACCAGGCACTCGCTTACCAACATCATGTTCGACAGCTTGTCTTCGATTTCCTCGGGATAGATGTTCTGTCCGTTGGCTCCGAGCAGCATGTTCTTCGAGCGTCCCTTGATGTAGAGGTTGCCCTGATTGTCGAGCACGCCGAGGTCGCCTGTGTGGTACCAGCCGAGGCTGTCGATGGCTGCTTGGGTGGCTTCCTCGTTCTTGTAGTAGCCAAGCATGACGTTCAGTCCCCTGGTCAGTATCTCGCCCGGGATGTTGATGGGGTCTGGGCTGTCGATTTCGAGTTCCTGATGTATGACGGTCTTTCCGCATGAGCCCACCACTTGGTCCTTCCAGTCGTTGTAGGTGATGATGGGTGCGCATTCCGTTGCGCCATAACCTACGGTGTAGTGGAAGCCAATCTCGTGCAGCAGTCGTTCTATCTCCTGATTGAGCGCTGCTCCGCCGATGATGAGTTCGTAGAAGTTGCCTCCGAGGGCTTGTGTCAGCCCGTCGCAGATGCGCTTCTTGATGCGGTCTCCGATGACGGGAATCGTCATGAGCATCCTGACCTTCGGGTCTTGTATGCGCGGCATGACGGCCTTGCGAACTATCTTCTCGATGATGAGTGGCACGACGATGATGATGACGGGCTTGATGTCGGCCAGAGCGCGCATGAGGATGGTGGGCGACGCCACTTTCGTCAGGAAATTGATGTGCACACCTCGCATGAACTCGAAGGTGAACTCGAACGCCATTCCATACATGTGTGCCATGGGCAGCATGGAGAGCACATTGTCGCCAGGCTTGATTTCGTCGCCAAGCACATGGAAGGCGAAGTCGCAGTTCGACCAAAGTGCACGATAAGGCAGCATGACGCCCTTCGAGTTGCTGGTGGTTCCGCTGGTGTAGTTGAGCACAGCCATTTCGTCGGGATCGTCCTTGTAGTAGCTCAAGAGCTCTGGCAGGAAACGGCTTGGGAACTTCTCTCCGAAGAGTCGGTTCAGGTTCTCGCGAGCATATGTGAGTTTGTCGTTGCGCGACACGAGCAGGCTATAATCGGTCAGCGAGATGATGCCTTCCAGGTCGGGCATCTCGTTGGCATCGAGCAAAGGCCATACCTTGTCGCCAACAAACAGGAGCTTCGACTCCGAGTGGTTGATGATGTCGTGTATCTGCGAGGGATGGAACTCGTGGAGCACGGGGACTGCCACAGCGCCATAAGTCAGGATGCTGAAGAAGGCGGCTCCCCAACGGCTCAGATTCCTGCCGCAAAGGGCAATCTTGTCGCCACGCTGGATGCCAGCCTCTTCGAAAAGTATATGCAACTTCTCGATGATGCGCGCCACATCTTTATATTGTAAGGTGAAAACGCCATAATCCGACATCGAATCCAAGAACCAATGCTCTTGAATCGACTTCAGAATCATCTCGTTGTATGAGGGTATTTGCATAGGGTTCATTTGCACATTTTTGTTAATTCTGTGCAAAGATACGTCAAATTTCGGTATGCTGCAAATAATTCGGTAACTATTTTTGCACAAAAGTTGATTTTTCGTGCAAAACCTTACTGTCTTGCCACAAACGCCTCAGCATCTGCCAAAGTATCGAGCTTTCCCACGTCCATCAGGCGAAGGTCTGGCTGCACATAACCATAGATGGGCTCGCGCTTGCAAACCTGAAGGTAGAAGTCGATGATGCTGAACACATCAGGGAACTCGTCGAAGTACTGGAAAAGGCTCGGATTCATGTAATGAACGCCTGCAAACGCATACTTGTGATAGTGCTTCGGATTGAGGTTCTCATAGGGGCTGCGCACTTCTCCAGTAGCAATGTTCGTCCATCCAACAAGTCGCATGTCATCATCGAAGAGCAAGTAGCGCTGAGTCTCACGCTCGCTCACCAACAAAGTAGCTGCCCTACCCTTCCCTGCCTCCTTGAAAGCAGAGAGGTCAACATTGCTCAAAATGTCAACATTATGGATGAGGAAACCATCCTGAGCATCACGCAGAAGAGAAGCAGCATGCTTGATGCCACCACCCGTCTCCAGAAGTTTCTCGCGTTCATCAGAGAACAAGATGCGGAGCCGCATCGGATGCTGCTGGCACCACTCCTCTATCATATCGGCAAAATGGTGCACATTGATGACAACATCTGTGAAGCCAGCCGCTCTGAGTTTCTCCAGCTGATATTCGAGCAATGGCTTTCCACCAACGGGCACCAAAGCCTTTGGCATAGAGTCTGTCAATGGTTTGAGGCGTGTCCCCAGTCCTGCAGCGAATATCATCGCTCTGCCTGGAGTCAACACCTGCTCTATCCCTTGCTCACGATGGCAAATGTGAACCTCCACACCGAACTTCTTGTGTATGTGTTCTGCCAAATGTTGGGCACTGTAAACACTACGATGCTGACCTCCTGTGCAGCCGAAACAGAACATCAGATTGGTGAAGCCACGTTGCAAATAGCGTCGCACATGAGCGTCTGCCAACTTGTAAACACTCTCCAAAAATGTCAATATTTCTCCATCGTCTTCAAGGAAACGGATGACTGGCTCATCCAGTCCCGTCAGCTTCTTGTAGGGCTCATAACGTCCCGGATTGTGGGTGCTACGGCAATCAAAGACATAGCCACCACCATTGCCACTCGTATCCTCTGGAATGCCTTTGCGATAAGAGAAGCTGAACACGCGAACTACCAACGGCCCTTGTGCATCATAGCGTGAGAATGTTGGCGGACCATCGAGTGGATGTGCCGTATATGGATTGAGTTCTGTCGTCTTCAAGCCATCTGCACGCATAGTGCTCTCCTTTGGTTCTGGCTGGAACTGAGGCATCGAGACAAGTGCCGTGAGCACCTCGTTCAGATAAGGATATGGGCAACCTCCCTCGTTCAGCAAGTCGCGCAGATTCTCCATTGCAGGCGGTATGCTTTCGAGGAAATGCTTCTTCCGCTCAAAGTAACCACGAAAGCCATAAGCACCCAGCACCTGAAGCAGACGGAAGAGGACACAAAGCTGGAGTCCCTGCCTGAACTTCTTCTCTCTGACCTCCTGATAAAGCTTCAGGCTTTGCAGATAAACCTTGATGAGTTCCCCTCGCAACGCCTTAGGATAGCGCGCAGAAGCTTGCCAGAGAAAGCTTGCCACGTCATACTGCACAGGTCCTTTCCTGCCACCTTGGAAGTCGATGAAATAAGGGTTTCCCTTAGCATCGAGCATCACATTGCGAGCCTGAAAGTCGCGATACATGAAGGCTCCTCCAGGGATGTTCACAATGTCGCGAGCCATCAACTGGAAGGAAGCTTCGAGCTTCAATTCGTGGAAGTCAAGACCTGTTGCTTTGAGGAAACAATACTTGAAATAATTGAGGTCGAACAACACATTTGTCTCATCGAGGGCTTCTTGAGGATAGCACTGACGGAAGTCAAGGTCGTGAGCACCAAGTATTTGCATAGCAGGGAGGGCAGCAATGGTGCGACGCAACAATTCACGTTCATGGGCATTGTAGCGTCCTCCTGCCTCTCGCCCACCTTTCAGGGCATCGAAGAGACTCAGGTTGCCCAAATCGCTCTGGAGGTAGCGCAATCCATCCTTGCTCTCTGCGATGATTTGAGGAACAGGAAGACCTGCCTTGGTGAAATGCTTTGCAAGATAGCAGAAAGCATGATTCTCATCGCGACTCGTCCCAATGGCTCCGATTAGTGTGCTGCCATCATTTCCTTTCAGGCGATAATACTGCCTATTGCTGCCTGCACCAGGAATGTTTTCCACCTCGCTGACATCAAGGCCCGTAGCTTCTTTATAGAGTTTCTTCAGTTCTTCCATATCTGATTGATGCGGTGACGGATAACTAAAACATTCACGAGGCTGACAACAATGAAGAGCACTATGCCCAGCACAATGGCTGGCAAGATGCTGCCGTCAGTCATCTGTGGGAACACGGCATGGAGTCTTTGCAAATACAACGTGCGTAGTTGCCAAAGCAGGCATGCTGCAATCAGCAACACGGCAGCATTCATTCCGATGGTAAGCAGTTGATAGGGCAACGCCACTCTGGCAGGGCTGTAGCCGATGAGCAGGAGTGTCCGCATCTTTTCTGTGTTCTTCTCGACGAGGAGGTAGATGGAGAGCATCAGGATGTAGAAGCTGAGCAAGCTGATGAGCAAGCCAACCAGCATGACGATGCCAGAAACTATGCGAAGGAAGAAAGTCATACGGCCTGCATCCAGCTTGTCATCCTCCATCTCGTAGCCTTTCTCGTTGATGTAGTTCACGATGGCATCATCTGCAGGATTGCTCACCTCGAGGATGATTCGCGAGGGCTCTTCTTCTGCATCAGGAGCATAGCGTTGGTTGCTCCAGCGGATGAAACTCTCAGGAGCGAGGATGGTGTTGAGCCTTGTAGAGAAGCCTATCACACGGCCTTTGATGTATTCGTTCATTCCGTTGCCTCGCATAGAAATAGTCATCTCCACCATTCCCACCACTCCTTCCGAGAGCTTCGGCAGGTTCTGGCTCTGAGCAAAGCCGAAGTTGTAGATGGCAAGGTATGTCTTGGGCAAGATGATGGGCACATAGTCGTCACCCTCGCTGAAGTGCCACTTCTGCAAGTCCACATCGACAAAGGCATCGGGCACACTCTCGAAGAACATCTCGGTGCCTATCTGTGCCACTCCGTCGATGCCCATGCTGCAGGACACCTTGTAATGGCTGGCAGTAAAGGCACCCACTCGCTTTGCAAAGGGCTGCGACTCCAAGTTCTTCATTTCCCTTTCGGAGAAGGTGTTGACGGAGCCCAGACCAATGGTGTTGAGCGTAGAAATGCGTTTGCTGAGGATGAGGTAGTCAGGACGTATGAAGCCATCTTCTTCGCTGAAAATGGGCTTCACATCGCTATAGAACTGCAAAGCAAGCAGGACGATGAGCATTCCCAACAGGTTGGCGAAGAAGAAGCCTGCAAACTGCGGCAAACTGATGTGCCTGCGAAGAAGTTTCCAGACAAGTCTCATAGTTTCAATATCTTATCGTATGGCAAGTCCATGTGTTTGCCTATACTGGTTATGACGATACCTGCCCCCTGGCGACGGGCTTCCTCTGTCATGATATGAGCCATCACTTTGGAGTTCTCATCGTCGAGGTGTGAGATGGGTTCATCTGCAAGCAGGAAGTCGAAAGGCTGCACCAGGGCACGAATCATGGCTACCCTCTGCTGCTGGCCGAAACTGAGAAGTCGGACTGGGGACTGCATCTTGTCGGCAATGCCAAGTGCTTCGAACCATTGTTCTATCTCCCCTTTTGTCTTGAAGCCCGTCAGGCTGTTCTTTATCTCGATGTTCTCCATTGCTGTCAGTTCAGGGAAGAGGCGCAGTTCCTGGAAGAGCAGACTGATGTGGCTCTGTCGGAGCTTTGTCCAGTCGCTTGTAGTGAGTTTGCGACTATCCCTGCCGTCAAAGAGAATCTTGCCGTCGAAGTCCTTCCTGTAGCCTATGATGAAGCTGCAGAGCGAACTCTTGCCTGTGCCGCTGCTTGCTTCCACGAGGTAGGTCTTGCCCTTCTCCAGCGTGACTTGTTGCCGCCAGATGTCGCTCTCTATGTCTGTCCTCTGCAGGAAGACGTTGGGCAATGTATTGTCGAGATGAATGCTTTTCATTTTCATTTTCTTCTCAGTCTCCCATCAGAAGAGTGACGAAATTCCCAATCACCTCCTTGACGGGTTTCTTTGTCTGGAGGCTCAGCTGCATGCTCTGCTGGGAATCGGCTGTCAGCGTCACCTGGTCGAGGGCATCTATCACCTCACGAACTTGTGGCACTACCATGAGCATCATGTTTATCCCAGGATATGCACCAACGAGTTGGGCTATGTCGAGCGAAGCACTCAGGTACTTGCCCTGAATGGGCAGTCTCAGCGTGCCTGAACCCTGACTCTCTCCAATGCTGCTTGCCACCTTCTTGCCGTTTGTGATGTAGAGGTACTTGTCGCGCACACCAAAGAACACCTGTGTCCCCTCGTAATCAGCCACAAAGTCCGACACTCCAAGCCGCTTCACCCTGCTCCAATCATCGGCATTCTTCAGGAAATCCGTATTCGAGAGTGTGGCAGTAAGGAGTATGGCAGGATGCTGCAAATCGGGTTTGGGAACAGAGATTACGACATCACCGTCAATGGCCTTTATCATCATGTCAACATCCACACACAAGTTCAGGGCAAGAAGGGCTGTACGCAGGTTGGGCACTTTGCGCAACTCAGGCAAGAGCTTCTCGCCATTCATGTTGAAGCACACATAGGCAAAGGGATTGGCAGGCATGACTCCACCAAGCCCGACGTCACCCTTTATGGGGGACAGAGGCATGTTGCTGAGGTCAATTGTAGAGCCCAACGAAAGTGTGACGTCTTTCCCTCCGAAGCGAAGAGCAGCATTGAGGATAGCATCCTTGAGGTCTGAATTCAGAGGCAGATACTTCTGCACATATTCCTTAGGCAGGCTGTTCAGGGGAGCACTCAGGCTGAGGGCAGTTCCCTTTCTGTCGAGCTTTTCCAGGGCAGGCACATCCTTGCGGTCCTGCTTCATCAGGCTCATCATCTCGTCTCTGAGAGCATCCTGAAGCTCCTCAGCGACAGGGCCGACAATCAGCATCTTGTCGTCGTCAATGCAGCCAATGCTGTTGGAATTTGCAATCCACTGGTAGCCATCCTGCTCCTCCGAGGCATAGTTGAATAGCGAAGCAGCTTTCAGGAGCTTTTTCACATCCCTGACATTCAGCGCTATGCCAGAGAAATCATCTTGCGTAGCGAAGGCATAGACAGGTTTGGCCAAGTTGACGCCCTCCACCAGATCCTCCAGATTCATCACGAGCTTACTGGCCTTTTCCTGCTTGAGCCCAAGTCCGTCCAGGAGTTCAGCAGGTTCGAAGACAGCAACTGCCGTAGCATCCTGAGGCACCACATCGCGAGCCCTGTCATTGTCCCGATGGAAATACAGGTAGGCAGCCACACCAGCGAGCAACAAGATGAGGATAGCGATAACAAGTTTCTTCATAACCTAATTCCTTTGATAAAATTCTCTGCAAAGGTACAATTTTATTTTGAATTACACAAAAGACGCCCTGAAAAATCAGAGCGTCTTCTCTTTAGAACCCCATTCGGAAGGATTAGCTTCTGTTCGCTTGTCAAGCTTGACTGAATCATAAAAGCGTAATCTGTCACCGTAATTCTTGAAAAAAA
>JAGCXU010000142.1 GCA_017961145.1 Bacteroidaceae bacterium
GCTGTCAGATAAGCAACAGCTTCGTCAGAAAGCTTGCCACCATCAATGGCATTGACAACCTGATTGCGAGCAGTAATCAGTTCTGCATAGCTTGCAGCAGACTGTTCAATCACTTGCTTCTGATTGTCGACAGCTGCTCTCAGCGAACCCAACTGTGCAGGATCGGTGCAAGCCTTTACGTTTGCTATGATTTCAACCATCTTGTCGAGCTGAGCTTTCTCTGCGAAGAGGTCAGGATCGAAGTCGCTTTCTGCAGATGTAGCAATAGCAGCCAAATCCAATGCAAGTGTGTACTGGTCGCCCAAAGCGAACTCAGCCATCTGCATGTAATCGCCGTTAGTCATAATCTGGTCGAGCTCCAGCTTGAAGTATCTGTACTCAGTTTCGTTTTCTTCAGAAAGAGTGAAGAATACCTGAGTAAAGTTAGCTGCAGGAAGTTGATCTCTGCCGACATTGTACTTCTTGTCGAGAGCAACCCAACCTTCAGAATCACGCTTTACAGCCTCATCGCTATCGGCATTCATGCCATAGATCTGCCACTGCTTCCAGTTACGGCCAGAATACTGCTGAGTATCGTTGGCTGTAGTCAGAGCGTAGTATGTGGGCAGCATAGAACGAGAAGCCTTGACGATGAAGTATGCGCCATTAGCTGTCTCACCTTCATTTCTGTTGGTCAAGCCATTACCCCACTTGGTCGTTACATCGCCGTCGAACAGGTCTGGCAAGCTCTCGTTACCTGTCATCTTAGTTCCTTCAAGAACATTGAGTTTGACTGGCTCGTCAAGACCAGTTCCTGCGTCAGCAAGGTCCTTGAGGTACTTCTGGAATTCACCATAAGAACCGAGACCCCATTCAGACATCTGCAGATAAATCTCATTCTCATCGGTACCAGTGTAGCCGACAGCTTCGGTAATCTCAATCCAGTAGTACTGGAAAGCCTCTGTACCAGTATAGTCGAACTCCAAGGTGATAGAGCCGAAATTGGCTTGTGGCAGGGGTTCGCTCTCCTTATTGTCGATGAGTGTCCAACCTTCGCCTTCGCGAACAGCCAAGTCATCACTGGCAAAGTTACCGCCATAAATCTTCCAAGAAGACCAGTTACGATCAGGGAAACTACCTGTATCGTTACCCGTAACGAGGAAGTAGTAGTTAGGCACCACTGCCTTGTCAGCTTTCACGATGATGTAAGCGATCATCTCGTCTTCATCACCACTTGCATTTTCCGGACCGAACCAGGTGCCCCACTTGGTTGATTCCTTGGTATCAACCAGTTTTTCGAAGCCTTCGCTACCACTGTTGTAGGCGTTTTGGCCAGACAAAGCGGTGAGTGGAACGTACTCCGCCAATGCACTCTGACTGGCAAGCATCATCACCATAGTGAGAAGGCCTAACCAAAGAGTGCGTGAAGATGTAATTACTTTCTTCATTTTTGTTTGGTTTTAGAAGTTAATAAATTGAATTAATTAATAGAATTATCTTAGTTTTTACGTCGCAATTGCAGGTTTCTGTCACATTTTAGTGACAATTAGCAAGCAAAGATAAACATTTTCGTTCAGTCTTTTTGCTTTCGTTGACACTTATTTCTTTTTTCTTAACGTTTTTTAACTACTTTAGGTTAAACAAGTAAATTTGGCGGTTGTTTTCCATTCATTTGGGAAAGTCACCCATCATCATACGGAAACTTTGCCAACGACACACGTGAAATTGCTCAACATCACACGTGATCTTTGCAAACTTCACGTGTGTCGTTTGCCATCTTCACTGCCCATGTTTTATCCATCAGTTCATTATCATATTTCTCAGCAGCACAAGATCTTGTGCATTAATCTTTTCATCGGAGTTTAGGTCGGCAGCTTCTGGAACGAATCCCTCCACCGGTTTGCCTATGATATAGAGTTTAAGCGCCTCATAATCAAGAGAATTCACCTCTCCGTCGCCATTCACATCGCCTGGGAGAATCGGTTGAGGATAGATGAAGAAGAAGTCGTAAGGTGTGTAGTTGACTGCTCCAAGTGTGTTATCATTCTCGCGATGATCGAGTAGCGTCCAAACCTCATCATTAGGAACTTCACTCTTGGTGTTGCTGCCAAAGAGTGACCATGAAACGGGATTTCGGCCAGGATACTTGTTGGTGTCGTTGGCAGTCGTTATTCGATAGCCGGAAAGTGTGACTTTTTTCCCTGCATCTATATATATATATAATGTAGTGCCAACAGAGAAACTGCCGCAGTACTTTGTATAGGGAGAGTCGTCGAAGAGGTCGGCTTGCGGGTGATTGCTGACATAATTCCCAGTCCAAGCATAAAGCGTAAGCGGAGTAACCTCATTGCCATCAGCATCAAGGAGGTCGAATTCCGAGAACTGGATGGTACCGCCACTTTGAATTGCCTCTATCGCAAACTGATAGTATCGATGTCCTGGAAGTTCTTCTACGACAGTAAGCTTGCAAGTATCCTGCAATGTACTGTAATTGGGAGCGGAAAGGATAATGTCTGTAGTACCCAAACCTACTGCCACAATGTTTCCATTCTGGTCGACTGTGGCAACATCTTCATTGGTTGAAGCCCAATGCAGGCCGATGTTCTGCATGATGGCAGGAGTAAGACTTGCCTCCAACTGCATTTCCTGACCGACTTCGAGCAAAGCCGAGCGTTTGTTCAACGTCAGCGTTTCGAGAGCATGCGGAATGTAGAAGTCGTAAGGTGTATAGTTCGTGGCCTGCATTGTCCAGTCGCCTTCGCGCTCATCAATAAGCACCCATTCGCTATCTTCAGGGTCATAAAGTTGTGAATTGCTGCCATAAAGTTTCCAAGAACTCGGGTTGCGATCTGGATTGCTCTGTGTGTCATTAGCAGTATAAATTCGATAACCATAAGGATCGACCTCGCTGCCAGCATCAAAGAGGAAGTAAGCATAACCTGAGAAATAAGCACAATACTTGGTATAAGTCGCGTTGTCTGCCGCATTCTCCCAATTCTCGTTGTTATATCCTTCAGGACCTCCGGCATAGACATACAGTTCAGGAACTTCCTCAAGGCTTTCGTTCAGAATGTCAAACTCTGAGAACTGAATGCAATTTCCACCGCCTTGCAGATAACTTACAACAAGCTTATAGTAGCGGAAAGTTGCTGCTTCTGCATTTATATTGGTGTATCTTCCTTCCTTTTCATAAACTGTTCCTGACATCTTCCGCAGGACAGGATATGGATCGTGCTGTCTTCCGTTGTCAAGATTCTGACGCCATTTGTCGCCACCACCATTGAAATTGAGCTGATAACAAAGGTAACCGTTATCCACTTGACTGGCTGTCATGTTATTCGTCTGCATGGAAGTGTAGTCCCAACAGTTGTTGAGAACAAGACTTCTTGTGGCAAATGCGAACTCTTTCCCTTCTACGGCTCCGTTGACAGTACCTATGTTGTAGCAGTTTGCCACAGTCATCTTTCCTGCAGACGGGCCTACGAGAGCTGCAGCATTGGTCGGAGCTGTAATTGTTCCTGTATTGCTGCAATTAGACAAGTTGAAGGTAGCGAGCAATCTGCCAGAGCCGATGATACCACCTGCATAACTGTCTGTAGCAGTAACAGAGCCGTGATTTTCTATTCCTGACACGTTAACTGTGCCATTACGGGCATAGCCGACAAGCATTCCCACGTTCTTTGTGCCTTCAACAGAGCAACTCTCGTCGAAGACAATGTTGCTCAAGGTGCACATTCCAGCATAGCCAAAGAGCCCAACTGCTTCATCACCCGTGAGATGGAGGTTGCGAATGGTGTGTCCTTTGCCGTCGAAGTTTCCTGCAAAAGCTGCAGAAGACAATCCGATAGGCTGGAAATCTTCGCTATGGTCCATCATATCTATGTCGGCAACAAGCACAGCCTTAGCATCTATCATGCCGTTCTCGTTGACCAACTGACTGAAGATACAGAGATCAAGAGCAGTACCGATTTGATAGATGCCGTTCTCCTGTCGAATTGTTCCATAAGAGAGCATCTCGTCCATCCACGCTACTCTCTCGCGAACGAAGTCGCGAACGCGGTCAACCTCCGCTTCCCAAGAGCCTGGAACTGCAGGGTTGAGCGAAAGCCATTGGTTGAGGTAAGGCCAACGGATGAAGTTGAGATTGGCAGATGCACGTATTTCGTTTCGAAGCGAATCGACGTCTGCAGCGACATCTTCCGGTTCGAAGTTGCCCTTCTTTCGAAGCTTTGCCCACAACTCCTGAAGGTTGGCAAAGACAGATGGATCAGAAAGAATGCGACTGACAAACTGTCCGTAGTTACCTGTCTGGCGTACCTTATAGGTCCAATCCATGCGTTCGTTTGCAGGATAAGTGGTTTGATCATTCTCAAGAGCAAGGTCTGCATCCCATATTGGGCCAGTAAAGAAGTGGCTGTCACCGCGTTCTTTATAGAGGAAGACCTGACATATCATGTCGGTATTGCCATTGAACTCACTTATAAGGAACCATTTGAGGAACGTTTCCATATCGAGAACTGAGCGCTGCCCATTCTCTCTGTCGGTATAGTTCGAACCGAAGACGACATTCTCCATGCTGTTCCATGTGTTCCTGATGTAGTTGAACTGTGCGGTCTGCATGACGTCTTCATCAGGTTCATGCACGGACATCGTGTTGCCATGCCCAGACATGAAATGGTAAGTCTCGCGGGTATAATTGTTATCAGCCTCGACAAGATAGCCGCCGGTAATGGTTTCCTCGTCGAGGTCTGTATCCATCATTTCGGTAATATTGATGCGTCTCGCATCCACAGAAACTGCATCGGCCAAAGTATAGGTGCCTCGATAATCACCATTTACAACGAGATCGACGACCTGGAACCATGGTGTGAAGTCTCTTTCTCCACGCTTCGACATCATCCAAGCAACGGGATTTCGCATCAAGGTCTTGTCGCGATAGCTGTTTATAAGCACCCATTTCTTTGCTTTTGTGGGCGATTCGTTCTGGCTTCCTCTCATTACATGGTGGCTCTTTCCGTCGTTGTACTTCATTCGGAAGGCTTTGTTTTCGTGTGATGCGGAATAATTGCCGCGGACTCGGAACAGGATGGGATACTCCTGAATGAGTGTTCCTCCATCATAGATGAGCATTGACTGCGATTCGAAGTCCTCGCCACGATTCACTGGAAGGATGTTGTTTTGAACGTGAATGCTGAGTGTCGGCAGATTTGTTATCTGGTAGAATTGGCTGTCGTCGCCTTCTCCTGGATGTCCAAAAAACTTCAACTCGGCCACATTACAGTAGGAACCCGTACTGCCTACGTAACGAATGTAGCGGAAACCACGACTCACATTGATATCCGCCCTTGTCTCTGTGCCGTTACTCGGCTTGGTGCTAATGAGATAGAGGGGAACGGCGTCCATGAAATCAGGACTGTTGGCTCCCTCGAAAAGGCTGAGCAACATGCGGTCGGCACCTTGTGAACCAGGTGCAGGAGTGTAGAGGATGCGAGTGATGACATGGGGTTCTCCCAAGTCGAGACCAATCCATTGGAAAGCGCTCGAACTTGTGCTGTAATAGGTTGACGCATCTCCGTCGAAGGCAAGAACTGCTTTCGACTCATTCCCAGAATATATCATGGAGCCGGAAAGGAGTTGATCTTCAGACGGATTGTATGCCTGGAGTATGATAGGAGTCAGCAAGACCATGAGCAGGGCCGTAAGCCTGCGAGCCATCAGTTTTATCATCTTAAATCATATTATGTGTCACGCTCGCGTGCACATTTGTGCACATAAAGCGGGGCAAAGATAGTAATTTTTTCAATAGGTTGCCCCCACTTCGCGCTTTTTTTTGCCTGAATGGGAAGAATGACGCGCTTTTGCGACAGAAATGAAACGGGAAGAAATCCGATAACGCTAGCCAGATTGAAAAACTTAACGTGTTATGTTGGACAATTTAACGTGTTATGTTTGCGAAGTTAACGTGTGACGTTTGCCATTTTCACGTGCCACGTTTTCGGACTTCACACGCGAACTGATTTTCAACAACTTAGCTAAAGCGTCTTTCCCTCTCGATATTGTTGTGGAGAAACGCCGGTTTGCTGGCGGAAGAAGCGTCCGAAATGAGACTGATTCTTGAAGCCCATCATCGCAGCTATCTGCTTGACACTCTTACTGCTGTCGCGAAGAGCGATTTGTGCAGAACGCACGATTTCATCGCTTATCAGCTGGTTTGCGGTCTTGCCGGTAAGTCGTTTGCACACACTTGAAAAGTACTTCGGCGTGATACTGAACAGACTTGCGTATTCGTTAACGTTGAGATAGGGCTGAGATGGGTCGTGAAGGTGTTGCATGAATTGTCGCAAGATGTTCTCTCCAGAACTGTAAGTCTGATACATAAGTTCTTCACCCTGAAAATCATGCAAGTCGTGAAGGTCGTAAGCCATTGAAGCAAAGAGCAGACGCAGGCTCAGTTCTTTGTGAGGAGTGCTAGGGCAAGAGAGGTGATTTTGCAGCAAATCGAAGTAGTAACGGAAGCGATTTACGGCCATTTCATCGGCATGAAGTATCTTGTGGGAAGTGGAAAAAGTGGAATAATTCCATTCCATGCGAACCATTTGCGAGAGTTGCGCCACATATTCTGGCGAAAGGAACAACAACAAAGCATTGAAGTCCATACTCATCATGCTCCTCTCAAAGATATTGCGAGGCTTGCAGGTAATGACATCACCAGCTTTTAACTGATAAGTCTTCTCGTCGACCGAGATCTGAGCCTGCCCTTGAGTCACCACAGCAAACAAGAAACCTTCAACCAGAACATCTGAAATAGTGCGGTTTCTCACTTCCTCGAATTCACAGAACAACGCGATATGATCATTCCAATGGAAGTTGAACTTACTGTCCACGATAGCCTGAAAGTCGAGTTTTTCCATATTACCTCCGATTTTTCACCACAAAGATAAGGTTTTTCTTCCATATTGTGTAACCTTTTTCCCACCTTTTTGTTCGTTTTTTCTCCCAAAATAAGCAAATGTGGAGAAATAGGACAGCCTTTGCGCCATAATAATATAATAATGTGAGGAAAAAGTTGCTATCTTTGCACCCGAAATAGAAAAAATACATCACACTATGAATAAATTCAACAGTTTCGCCATCCTGACAATCACAACTCTGCTGATTGCCTGCGGAAGAAGCGAGAAAACTTATGAAGTGGAGGCTTTGAAAGTCACTACAGAAACAGTTAGCGCAAGCACAATGCCTGTGGGAAAGCACTATGTAGGCAAAGTGGAAGAGGAAAGCAGCACACCCGTCAGCTTTACAGGAATGGGGACAGTCACCAGAGTTTACGTGCAAGAAGGGCAATACGTAGCAAGAGGCCAACTCGTCGCTGAAATGGATCCCGTCCAATGCGAGAACACCCTTCAAGCCACAAAAGCAGCCTACGATCAGGCTCTCGACACACAAAAACGCATGGAAGTGCTTTACGAATCACAATCAATCTCAGAGATTGACTGGATAAATGTGCAGACGAAAGTACAGCAGGCACGTTCTAGCTTCCAAATGGCAGGCAAGGCTCTCGCCGATTGTCGCCTGAAGGCACCATGCAGCGGAATCGTCGGAAAGAAAGAAATAGAAAGCGGCATGACCGCACTTCCCTCACAACCCGTTTGCACAATCCTCAATATCTCGAAGGTAAAAGTAAAGGTCTCTGTCCCTGAAAAAGAGATAGCCTCGTTCAATCCACGACAAGGAGGAACTGGTAAAGGTGTAACCATTACCGCCGAAGCCCTTGGAGGGAAGTCCTTCCACAGCAACTACTTCGTTCGCGACATTCAGGGTGATGTCCTGACACACACCTACGACGTTCGATTCTCTGTGAACAATCCTGGCCTTGAACTGCTGCCAGGAATGGTCGTAAACGTAACGACAGAAGCCGATGAGACAGGCATCGACGGTACAAATCAAACAATAACCGTACCCCTTCGTAGCGTTCAACAAGGAGCAGACGGACACCAATTTGTTTGGGTCATCAAGGACAATAAAGCATATAGGCAACCCGTCGAAGTCGGTCAGGCACTAGGTGACCGCATCATCATCCTTTCAGGACCGAATGAAGGCGACAAGATAATTGTCGAAGGCTACCAGAAAGTGAGTGAAGGAAGCATAGTAAAGTAGAACAAGAGAAATACATGGAACAGAGAAAACAAAGCGTCTTGATGCGGCATTGGTCTGCTTGGCCACTCTACAACAGAGGCATCACGGCACTCATCACCATCATATTGCTTGCATTTGGCTTCTACGGACTTGTACAAATGTCGAAGGACGAGTTCCCTCCCTTCACGGTTCGAATGGGAGTTATAGTGGCCGTAATGCCTGGAGCGACAAGCGAAGAAATCGAAGCACAAGTGGCTCGTCCACTAGAACGATACATCTTCACATTTAAAGAAGTAGACCGTGCAAAGACAACTACGCAAAGCATGAACGGGATGTGCTTCATGAAAGTCTATTTCGACCCACGCCTCAAAAACCTCGCTCCTATATGGAACAAAATAAAACATGGTGTTAACGCCTATAAAAGTCAACTGCCATCTGGTGTCTTAGCACTTGTCGTTAAGGATGACTTCGGTGACGCTTCGGCCCTGCTTATCACGTTAGAAAGCAACGAGCGTTCTTATCGCGAACTCCAAGAATATAGCGACGAACTGGCTGATCGCCTGCGACGCGTTAAGAGTGTAAGTAATGTCAGACAATATGGAGAAAAGAAAGAGCAGTTGAGCATCTACGTAGATCGTGAACGACTTGCTGCTTATGGCATTGGTCAGGCAGCCCTTGTTTCTGCCCTTTCCAATGAAGGAATAACAACTCTGAGTGGCAGCGTCAGCACTCAGTCAGCCAACATTCCTCTCCATCTCGCCACAACTCGACATTCTGAGCAGGAGGTAATGGATCACATCATCTATTCCGATGCCACAGGCAAAGTGGTGCGAGTGCGCGACATTGCTGAAGTGAAGCGAGAGTACGACACAAGCGACAGCTACATCGAAAGCAATGGCAAACGTTGTGTATTGCTTTCGCTCGAAATGACAGAAGGTAACAACATCGTTCATTATGGCAAAGGTGTCAACAAGGTCATCGAGAAATTCCGTCAAGAATATCTGCCTGCTGACGTTGATGTGCTTCGTATTACTGACCAGCCGAAAGTGGTTGAGGCAAGTGTGGCAGACTTTCTTGTCAACCTCATCGAGTCAATGGCAGTCATCATCCTTGTTATGATGCTGCTCTTCCCACTTCGAAGCGCCATCGTTGCCGCTATCACCATACCACTTTCGACATTTATCAGCGTTGGCATCATGTACCTACTTGGCATTCCACTCAATATCATTACTCTCGCTTCACTCATCGTCGTGCTAGGAATGATTGTGGATAACAGCATTGTCGTCATCGATGGTTATCTCGAATACCTTGGCAATGGAATGGACAGGAAAGAGGCTGCTGTCATGTCCGTCAAGCAATATTTCATGCCAATGCTCTTGGCAACGGTCTGCATCTGTGCCATATTCTACCCAATTCTCTTCACTATGACTGGCGAGGCAGGTGACGTCATTGGCTACTTTCCTGCCACAATCACCATTTGTCTGATGGTTAGTCTGGCTGTGGCAGCATGCATCATCCCTGCCTTGAACGTACGCCTCATCAAGAAAGCTAAGGAAAAGAAACGCGACAAACGCGATATCACCGACTGGGTACAAGACCTCTACGAAGTTGTGCTGAAGTGGACATTCAAGAATCCCTGGTTGACTATTTGCAGTAGCGTCGTGCTGGTTATTCTTACTTCTCTTATCTTCCCAACGCTCAAGCTCCGCCAGTTCCCCTTTGCCGACCGCAATCAGTTTGCATGCGAGGTCTATCTTCCACAAGGTGCAGGCTTAGAGGAGACACGAGCCATCACAGAGGCATTACGCGACTCGCTAGCCAAAGACAATCGCGTCACAAGCGTCACAACTTTCATGGGATGCAGTTCTCCACGTTTCCAAACAAGCTATGAGCCGCAACTGGGTGGAAAGAACTTCGCACAACTTATTGTTAATACGACAAGTATAGAAACAACGTTCGAGATGCTGAACGAGTATGCTCCTCGCTTGAGCAACCATTGGCCTGGAGCCTACGTTCGTTTTAAACAAATGGACTACTTGCCTGTGCCAACTTACGAGTATCGTTTTTATGGTAATGACTTGGATAGCATCCAACTTGCTGCAGAGCGCCTCATGGAAAAGATGCGTCAAATGCCAGAGTTGGAATGGGTACATACCGATTACGACCAGCCATCTCCCATCGTAGACGTAACTCTCGACCCCATTGTTGCGCCACAACTCGGCATTACTCGCACAATAGCGGAATTGCAACTTGCCTTGCAGACTGGCAAAACACAAGTCGCATCTATCTGGGAAGGCAACTATGAGGTGCCCGTCGTGTTGCGTGACAAGCAAACAGAACAAATGCAGATAGGCGACATTGAGAACCTATATGTCACGCCCATGGCACAGCCGCTCAGCAGTATACCTCTTCGTCAAGTGGCAGACATCAAGACACAATGGGTACCAACCAACATCATACACCGCAACGGCGAACGTTGCATCACGGTTACTGCCGAGAATAAACGCGGAGTCTTGGCTGCAAAGGTGCAGAACCGCATCAAGGACATCCTCGATAACGACTTCCAGTTACCTGCAAGCGTTCGTGCTGAAATAGGCGGAGAGCCTGAGAAGAACCTTGAGACAGTACCTGAAGTTGCATTGGGCATCGGCATTGCGCTGGTTATCATATTCTTCTTCCTGCTCTTCAACTTCCGCCGTTTCGGCCTGACTGGCATATGTATGACGTCTATAATGCTTTCTTTGCCTGGAGCTATGATTGGCTTGGGCATTGCCGACATCACACTTGGTCTGACCAGTTTATTCGGATTCATCACGCTAATGGGCATTATCATGCGCAACGAAATACTTATTTTCGAGCATGCTGACCAGAAGATTGCAGAAGGTATGTCAGTACACGATGCCGCTTTCGATGCTGGACGTCGACGGATGGTGCCTATTTTCTTGACGACCGCCACTACGGCTGTCGGCGTGATACCCATGATATTGGGCGGCTCCTCATTCTGGATGCCAGTTGGCATTACCATCTTCGCTGGTGGTATTGGCACACTTCTTCTAGTCGTAACGGTGCTGCCTGTCGTATATTGGAAACTAAGCAAAGAACCACTACCCCAATCATAAAGAAAACACGATGAAACCGTACATTTTCTCTATATGCCTGTTTGTCAGTCTTGGCGCATTCTCTCAGAGGCTGACCTTAGAACAATGTCTTGATCGAGCACGGCAGAACAATTACGAATTACGCAATGCCGCCTTTGAAATTGAAGCGGCATCAATGCAAAAGAAAGAAGCCTTCACCAACTACTTTCCACGCATCAGCGCCAATGTTCTTGCTTTCCGTCTTTTTGACGAACTGATGAAAGCAGACGGCACTTATCCTCAAGAAATAGCTGCAATTAGTGAACAATTCATTCCTCTCATCGGCATGCCGTTCAGCATTTCCGAGTTCAACAGAGCTTATTCTGTGTCTGCCACGCTTGTTCAACCTCTCTATTATGGCGGACAGATTGTTAATGGGAACAAACTTGCTCGCTTGCAGCAGGATGTGATGACTCTTAAGCAACAATTGACAGAGAAGGAAGTGTTGCAAAAAGTGACGGAATGTTTCTGGCAACTTGCTTGTGTGCGATACAACCTGAGCACCCTCGATGCTGCTGAAAAACAAGTAGATGCGGTGATGAAACAGGTGGAGAACTTCCTGAATGCAGGCGTTACGACGCGCAATTCCTTGCTGAAGGTTCGATTGAGGCAGCAGGAATTGTCCAGCAACCGCCTCAAACTGGAGAATGCCGACCATGTTTTACGCCTTTTGCTTGCACAAGAGATTGGTATCGAGCCAGCCGAAGCAGACAAGAATTTCGATATTGTTCTCGAGGACAAGGCATTGGAACAGCCCATCGAAGCCAGCGAAAATCTGTTGAATCTCTCGCCAGATTATCGAGAAGAACTGCAGTTGTTGAGCAAAGCGGTTGAAGCTCAGGAACTTCAGGTCAAGATGGAGCGCGGCAAATACCTGCCTCATCTGGCTGTCGGAATAGGCGGATATCATACAGGAATAGGTGGCTTCTCTGACAATATAAAGAAGTACATGAACTCGAGCATGAATAACGGACTCGTTTTCGGAACTCTTTCCATCCCGATTAGCGACTGGTGGGGAGGAAATTATGCGATGAAACGGCAGAAAATTAAACTTCAAGAGGCACAAAGCGACCGCGAAAATGCTCGCCAAATGCTGCAGATAGACATCGAAAGAGCGTGGACAAATCTGCAAGAATCTTACCGCCAGACACAAATTGCGCAAGCCAGTTGCGAGGAAGCGGCAGAGAATCTGCGAATGACTTCCGACCAATATCGCATGAGTACCTGTACTTTGACCGACCTTCTCGATGCTGAAACCTTGAATCGCAAAGCGCAGAACGACCTTGCTCAGGCAAAGGCAAACTATCAGATCGCCTTGGCTGATTATAAACGCAAAACACGATAACGGTTAACACCTACAGTGACGATGGAAAACATCACACGTGACGTTTGCAATCATCACACGCCACGTTTGGAAGCGTCTTGCGGAAGGTAATTTGTGCTTTTTCGTCACAACATTAGGAAGAGAACGAAAAAAGCCGTATCTTTGCAGAGCAAAATGTAATTAAACTCTTATGAAAAGATTGTACATCCTGCTGGCAGTCCTGCTGACCGCCAGCATTATGCCCAGTATGGCTCTGGCAGAAGAAGTCTATCGCGACAATCATGTTCGCTTCACACTCATCGATGAAGGCACAATACGCCTTGAATACGCTCCCGACGGAAAGTTCGTCGACAACAAGAGCTTCGTGGCTGTGATTCGCGAATACGACAAAGTGCCATACAAAGTTTCGACCAGCGGCAGCAAAGTTGTCATCACAACAAGCAAATTCAAACTCACTTATCGCAAAGACGGAGCACCTTTAAGCGCGAAAAACCTCACGATAACTTCCTCCAAATCGCTCGGCACGACCTTCTCTTGGACACCAGGAACAGAGCAGAAAGGCAACCTGAAAGGCACGTATCGGACACTCGACGGATACGACGGAGACATGTATCAGTACAGCAATCCCAAGCATGTTATGCCTTTGGAGGACGGTTTGCTTGCCACAGACGGCTGGACACTCATCGACGATTCCAAGTCATATCTCTTCGATGGAGCAACCGATTGGGATTGGGTAAAAGAGCGTAATAGCGCCGAAGGTGCTCAAGACTGGTACTTCATGGCTTATGGTCACAACTATAAAGAAGCCCTGAAGAGTTTTACCAAATTTGCAGGCAAGGTTCCTTTGCCTCCTCGTTACACCTTTGGATACTGGTGGAGCCGTTATTGGAGCTATTCAGACAAGGACCTTCGCGACCTGATAGGAAACTTCCAACGCCTCGATTTGCCTCTCGATGTGCTGGTAATCGATATGGACTGGCACCCCATAAGCGAGCAGGCAGGCGGTGGCTGGACAGGCTGGGACTGGAACGAGCGTCTCTTCCCAGACTATAAGAAGTTCCTCGCCTACCTCGACGAACAAGGCGTTAAAACAACCATGAACCTGCATCCTGCCGATGGTGTGCGGCCATATGAAAAGAAATACAACGAGTTCATGCAGCGTTTCGGAAAGAACGACGGCAAGACTTACGAGTGGATGGGCAGCGACAAGAAGTACGTCAAGGCACTCTTCGACACCTATCTCCATCAGTATGTCGACGAGGGAGTCGACTTTTGGTGGCTCGACTGGCAGCAATGGGAAAAGGACAAAACGCTGAAAGACCTCGATAATGTCTTCTGGTGCAACTACATTTGGTTTACCGATATGGAGCTGAATGGCACTAAACGTCCGATGCTCTATCATCGTTGGGGCGGTCTTGGCAACCATCGCTATCAGATTGGCTTCTCGGGTGACTCCTATATTACATGGGAAAGCCTGCGCTTCCTGCCATACTTCAATGCGACAGCCTCCAACGTGCTTTACGGCTATTGGAGTCACGACATAGGCGGACATCAAGTCAAGAGATACGGCATGGGCGTTGAGCCTGAACTCTATACCCGTGCCATGCAGATGGGACAGTACTTGCCCATCATCCGCAGCCACAGCGCAAAAGACCCAAGCCTCAACAAAGAACCTTGGGCTTTCGATCAGGTGACGCAGCGTCGGCTCACGGCTGTCATCAACGGGCGGTATGCCCTAGTACCTTATATATATACGATGGCCCGCCAAGACTACGAGACTGGTATCTCGCTTTGCCGTCCGATGTACTACGACTATCCTGAGGCAAAGGAAGCCTACGAAGTGAAGGAGCAGTATATGTTTGGTGACAAAATGCTCATCGCACCTGTCATCGAGGCCGTCAACAAAGAGAGTGGACTGGCTCCTGTTAAGGCTTGGCTGCCAGAAGGACAATGGCTGGAGTATGAAACTGGCACTATGCTTAAAGGTGGACAGACCGTTGAGCGACAATTCACGATGGATGAATATCCCGTTTATGTCAAGGCTGGCAGCATCCTTCCCTATTATGGAAAGGTTAAGAACCTGAGTGGCACGGAACAACCCATCATTGTTCGTGTCTTCCCAGGAGCCGAGAAGGACGAGTTCACGCTGTATGAAGACAATGGCGAAGACAAGAACTATGCTGGCGAATATGCTACCACTCCCCTCTCCTATCAACGCAATGGCGAACGCCTTACCGTCATTATCGGAGCACGAAAGGGCAATTATAAGGATATGCCGACACGCCGTAACTACACACTTGCCCTGCCTTGCCAGAAGGCGCCAAATGCCGTAAGTGTTGATGGCAAGAAGGTTAGCTTCACATATGACGGCTTAAATCTTGAGACCACCATTGCCTTAGGAAGCATTGACTGCAGTAAAGGCACAACAATCGACGTGGTATTCGCATCTTCAGATTACGCTATAACAGATGGAGAGAAAGCCAAGTTCCATCGCATACAGAACAGCGTGCAGGACTTCAAGCAACATGATGCCGGCATGGTCTACACGGAAGACTTTGGCTTCCTCGAAGCAACGCCTCTCCGCCTCTCATATCATCCTGAGACACAAGATGCAACTCTCGACCGCTTCCACAAGCTTTACAAGAAACTTCCTGTTGTGCTTGTCGAGCAAATGGGCAAGAATGAGAACTTCGACCGCTTCTTGAAACAAGTTGGCGAGGACGGCAAGATGCTCAGCGAAATCTCGCCAGAAGCCTTCACTACCGCAGCAGGAACGGGCTTCGACCTTCGCTACTTCCCCAATAAGAACATGGAAGGCGAGGCAAAAGCTACAGGACATTTGGAGAAGATTGACTTCTTTCTCAGTGGCAGCCCAACGCAAAACATCCCTGAGAACTACTGGAGCATGACGGCTGAGAGCACTTTCACTGCACCCGAAACTGCCGATGTGATGTTCATCATGACTGGCGATGATGCCTATCGTCTTATTGTTGACGGCAAGGAACTCTTCAGCGATTGGGGCGACCATGCTGAAACAACTCGCAATGCCACCATTTCTGTCGAGAAAGGCAAGAAGTATAATGTTCGCATCGAATACTACGACAACGAGTACAACGCCATTCTGCGAATGCAGACATTGCTAATCCGGAATTAACTTTTTACACATCATTCATTTTCCTGAGAAATGACAAAGCGCCTCTTTTTACTGACAGCAATACTTTTTTCTGTATTCGTCTCCACTTATGCCGTGCTGAAGGAGAAAGACTTGGCACGCACTTTAGGAGTGCTCAAAGCTGAGTTGCAGACCAACTACGAGATGCAACAAGCCTTTATGCAGAGCTATGAGCAGCAAGGCATGCAGCAGCATAAGCAACTTATTTGGTACATGCAACAGTGTGAACAAATTGGCTTGATGCTCTATTCGCAGTCAACAGACAACACCTTCGACATGGCTTATGCCTGCCAACAAGCTGCCAATCTGCGACGCGACCTTGACAGTCGTAATAGCAAGATGCGGCAATATGACAAATTAATCGCTCGCTTGAAGCAGGAGATTGAACGCACAGACAACCTTATTCGCTCGTTGAAACGAATGCCACCAGTCATTGATGCAGACAGCATCCTCAGTGCAAGCGACAGCGTTTTGCTACAAGCCATCGACTCGTTGGCTGCCAAGAAAGACTCGTTGCTTGTCGCTCGCCATTCGATGGACAAGGAATCTGTGGATATCCTCGAGGAAACAAACGATGAGATTCCAGAAGAAGATGAAATGGGAGAACCTCTTTTCCTGAGTCGAGCCCAGCAAAGAGACCGAAATGCCTGTCTGTTGTTTGCTGACACGATACAGGGAAACTTGCAACATTTCTTGGAAAACCTCGAAGCTGAGAATGCTTACTATCAAAGCGTTCGAGAAAAAGTGCTCGAACTTGACAAGTTTGCGCAGAGCAGATACAAGTTGTTGCAGGACAACATCTTCCGGAATGGCGGGCCGAACTACTTTAGCATCCTTGCCACATTGCCAATGCAGATTATGGTGGCAAAGTCGACAGTCAACTTGAAGTACATGCCTTTCGAAGGGCATGAGCGTCTCTATTCTGAATGGAGAGGCGCAACTGTGCTCTTCATCAGCATTTTCCTTATCTTCTATCTTGCTCTTTCGCTTGGCATAAGTTACATTGTTCTTCGCTGGCTTTTGCCGAAGAAATGGCGCGGACCTGACTTTAAGGAGAGGAGAAGGATGCTTGTCTTTGTGGTTGGAATCGCGCTTTTCGCTATCATTGTAATGGTGATAAGGACTACTGTCCAACGCAATTTCATACAGATGGGCACAGGTCTCATCATCAATATTGCTTGGTTGTTGGAAGCCATCTTCTTGAGTCTTTATGTCCGACTCAAGGGAGAACAGATGAGACATGCTGCCATTATTTACACGCCATTAATGGTGCTGTCCTTCATAGTCATTCTTTTCCGCATTGTTCTCATTCCTAATGCACTCGTTAACCTCGTCTTTCCACCCATTCTGCTTGCCTTCGCAATCTGGCAATACATCGTGGCAAAGCGTCACAGACAATATCTGCCGATGCTCGACAAGTTGTACACGAACATTACTACTGCGGCAATGTTCTTTGCTTGCATAGCTGCGTGGATTGGTTACACATTGCTTGCCGTTCAGGTTATGATTTGGTGGACCTTCCAGCTTGCTGCCATCATGACTATTACCTTTATATATGATTTGACGAAGAAGTACGAATCTCGCTACTTGCTCAAGCATTTGGGAGCCGAAACGACGAGCACAAGCGAGCGTCTGGCCTTGTTGAAACGGATCAAGAAGGGTGATTTCATCGATCGGACATGGTTTTACGATTTCTTCTGTCGCACACTTGTTCCCTTCCTAGCTGTGCTTTCAGTGCTTGTAAGTATATATTGGGCGGCCCAAGTTTTCGAGATGACGAGCCTTTGCCGAAAGATATTCACTCGCGACATTATCAGTCTGCCGGGTTTGATTAGCATTTCGCTCTTCCGAATCTGCATGGCTGCAGCCCTTTTCTTCATTTTCCGTTATGTCAATTATGCTTTGCGAAGTTTCTACCTTCACTACAGGAAACAATATGCCGGAAGCAGCGAAGCCATCAACAAGACTCTGTCTCGAAACATTATAGGCATACTTTGCTGGGGTCTTTATATTCTCATCGTGCTCGTTCTTTTCCGCGTTCCATGGGCCGGCATAAGCATTGTCAGCGCAGGTTTGGCTACCGGTCTTGGCTTTGCCATGCAGAGGATTTTGGAAAACTTCTTCTATGGAATCAGTCTCATGTCTGGCCGCATCCATGTTGGAGACTATATTGAGTGCGACGGAGTTGCAGGAAAAGTGGAGAGCATCTCCTATCAAAGCACGCAGATTACCACGAACGATGGCAGCGTGATTACCTTCCTGAATAGTTCTCTCTTCAGCAAGACTTTCAAGAATATGACGCGAAACCATCGCTACGAACTCATCAAAGTTCCTTTCGGAGTAGCTTATGGCACTAATGTTGAGCAGGTCAGACAGCTCCTCATCAAAGCTCTCGAGCCCATCAGAAACGGGAAAGCAGAGAACGGACAGACGCTTACGGACACGAATATGCCTGTCGATGTTGCCTTCAGCGAGTTTGGAGAGAGCAGTGTAGACTTGAAGGTCTGCATCTGGATGCTTGTAGAACAGAAGATTGCCATTACGTCTCGAGTCAAGGAAATCATCTATAACACACTCAACGAAAACAATATCGAGATTCCTTTCCCACAAAGAGATTTGCACGTATATCAGCAGGTCCTTGAAAACAACCCCAGTGACGATGGCAAACATCAAGTGTGACGATGGCGATTGTATAGTGTGACGATGGCAATCGTATAGTGTTACGTTTGGGATCGTATAGTGTTACGTTTGGGATCGTATAGTGCGACGTTTGAAGACGCAGCCAGTCATGCTGGAAATTAAGGAATTAGGGAAATGTGAACTAAGAGTTGTTAAAATACAGAAAAAACTTGCCAATTTTATTGGCAGTTCACGAAATAAATTGTAAGTTTGCACAAGAAAACTATAAAAAACGACTTATAAACTCATAAACTTATAGACTTATGAAGCACATTACACTATTTCTGATGGCAGTTGCCACCGTTTGTACAAGTGCCTTCGCACAGCCTAGGCCAAAGAACGTCTATACCAGCAGCACGACCCTCAATGTCGAGCAACTGCAGAATCAGGCTCAGCCTGTCATTCTCAACCGCACCCTCTATGCTGGTTACAACACAATCTGTCTGCCCATGAGCCTCAGCGCAGAACAGCTTCAGGCTGCCGCTAAGGACGTGCAAGTAGAGCGTCTCGAAATGGTTCGTCAGGAAGGGAGCACCCTTTGCATGTACTTCCTCGACTGCACAAACGAAGGTATCGAGGCAGGTGTCCCCTATCTCATCTTCTCCCCCACATTCCAAACACTTCGTGCAAACACGACAGACATCTTGGGATTCAACCCTGAACTGAAGAGCGTAAGCAAGAGTGATGGCGAAGGCAACGAAGTCACTTTCGGCAGTTCTTGGGAGACAATTCAGATGGCAGGCCGCTACGGAATCCCCGCTCAGCAGGATACCTACATCCTGGAAAGCGTCCTGATTCGCACAGAAGGCGAC